>CALGWE010000632.1:0-12657 GCA_937935915.1 uncultured Clostridia bacterium | reverse complement strand
ATACTTATTAACAAATGGATTAGTACAAAACGTATCTCAAACAATCGATATTTATGTACTTAAATATGGTATCAGTTTAGCTGACTACTCACTTGCAACAGCAGCAGGTATTTTCAAGAGTGTTATTAGTGTAATATTAATCTTCATTGCCAATAAGATTGCAAAAGCTATGGGCGAAGAAAGATTATTCTAAGGGGGTAGGATACATGAAAACATTAAAAGGCAAAAAAACAGAAGATATTGTTTTTACAGTTATCAATACAATCATCTTAAGTTTATTCACAATCGCAATTTTATATCCAATCATCAATACAGTAGCTTATTCATTTAATGAAGGAACAGATGCTTTAAGAGGTGGTATTTACTTCTGGCCTAGAAAGTTCTCTCTTAAAAACTATCAAATGGTATTTGCTAAAGATCTTCTTTTAACAGCAACTAAAATTTCTGTTTTAAGAACAGTTATTGCCACAGTTACTCAACTTTTCGTAACTTCTTTATTAGCTTATATTTTAAGTCGAAAAGAATTCTTATTCAAAAAACAAGTTTCATTTATTTATGTATTAACAATGTATGTAAATGGTGGTTTAATCCCTACTTTCGTTTTATTTAAAAATATTGGTCTTACAAATAACTTCTGGGTATATATTTTACCAGGTATGGTAAGTGCATTTAATATGATTGTTATTAGAACATTCATGAACGGATTATCAGATAGTTTAGTAGAATCAGCACAAGTAGATGGCGCAGGGCACTTTACAATCTTTATGAAGATTATATTACCTTTATGTAAGCCAGTACTTGCAACAGTTGCTTTATTCATTGCCGTAGCGCAATGGAACTCATGGTTTGATGCAATGCTCTATAACCGTACAGCAACTAACTTAACAACTCTTCAATATGAACTTATGAAACTTCTTGCTTCTGTTATGAACCAAGGTGGATCTGTTGAATCAATGAAGGCTGCAGCTACAAGTAATACTATTTCACCACTTACAATGCGCGCAGCAACGACAGTTATTACAGCTGCCCCAATCGTATGTTTATATCCATTCTTACAAAAATACTTTGTAACAGGTATGACTATCGGTGGTGTTAAAGAATAAGCGTAAACCTTAAAAATATTTAAAGCATAATGATAACTGCAACAGGAAAAGAGAAATATGAGAGGAGCAAGATAGTGAAAGATTTTAAAAATGAAGCCAAAGAACTTGTAAGTCAAATGGACTTATTAGAGAAAGCATCACAATTAAGATATGATGCACCAGCTATTAAAAGATTAGGGATTCCTACATATAATTGGTGGAATGAAGCATTACATGGCATCGCAAGAGCGGGAGTAGCAACTGTATTTCCACAGGCTATAGGACTTGCAGCTATGTTTGATGAAGAAAAGTTAGGTGAAATAGCAGATATTATTGCAATAGAAGGACGTGCAAAATACAATCAATTTTCTAAAAAGGACGATAGAGATATTTATAAAGGTATGACATTTTGGGCACCTAATATCAATATCTTCAGAGACCCAAGATGGGGTAGAGGTCATGAAACTTATGGTGAAGATCCATACTTAACATCGCGTTTAGGTGTGGCCTTCATTAAAGGTTTACAAGGCGACGAAAATGAAGATTATTTAAAAGCAGCTGCATGTGCAAAACACTTTGCAGTACATTCAGGACCAGAAGAAGACAGACATCATTTCGATGCAATTGTTTCTAAGAAAGATTTATATGAAACTTATTTACCAGCTTTTGAAGTTGCCGTAAAAGAAGCAAATGTAGTAGGCGTTATGGGAGCATATAACCGCGTAAATGGTGAGCCTGCTTGTGGTAGTAAAACTTTATTAGTAGACATTTTAAAGAAAGATTGGGGCTTTGATGGTTATATTGTATCTGACTGTTGGGCAATTCGTGACTTCCATACAGAACATATGGTAACCCATACTGCAGCAGAGTCAGCAGCTTTAGCAATTAATAATGGTTGTGAATTAAACTGTGGTAATACTTATTTACATATGTTAGAAGCACATCAACAAGGCTTAGTAAAAGAAGAAACAATCACAGAAGCAGCAGAAAAATTAATGAGAATTCGTATGGAACTTGGTTTATTTGATGAAAACTGCAAATACAATGAAATTCCTTATGAAGTAAATGATTGTAAAGCACACCGTGAAGTCGCTTTAGAAGCTTCTAGAAGAAGTATGGTTATGCTTAAAAATGATGGTATCTTACCACTTAATAAAGACAAGCTTACAAGCATTGGGGTCATTGGACCAACAGCTAATAGCCGTACAGTATTAGAAGGAAACTACAACGGTACAGCTTCTAGATATACAACATTTGTAGAAGGTATTCAAGATTATGTAGGTGATGATGTAAGAGTTTATTATTCTGAAGGCTGTCACTTATTTGCAAATGGTATGTCTAACTTAGCTTGGGAAGATGATAGAGAAGCAGAAGCTTTAATAGTAGCAGAGCAAAGTGATGTAGTTGTATTATGCTTAGGTTTAGACTCTACAATTGAAGGAGAACAAGGGGATACAGGAAATGCCTTCGCTGGTGGAGACAAATTAAGCTTAAATTTAATCGGTAAACAACAACAACTTTTAGAGAAAGTTGTAGCAGTAGGTAAACCAGTGATCTTAGTATTAAGTACAGGTAGTGCTATGGCAATTAACTATGCAGATGAACATTGCAGTGCTATCTTCCAAACATGGTATCCAGGAGCTGAAGGTGGTAAAGCGTTAGCACAATTATTATTTGGTGAATATTCTCCAAGTGGTAAATTACCAGTAACATTCTATAAAACAACAGAAGAGTTACCTGCTTTCGAAGATTACTCAATGAAAGATCGTACATATCGTTATATGCCAAATGAAGCATTATATCCATTTGGATATGGTTTAAGTTACGCAGATATCAAAGTGAAATCAGTTAAAGTATTAGATGCACCTAAGGATGAAGAAGTAACAAATCTTTCAGCAGGTCAAACAAAATATCGCATAAAAGTGCAGCTTGAAAATAAATCTAAGTTTGATAGCTATGATGTAGTTCAAATCTATATCAAAGATATGGAATCTCAATATGCCGTACCTAACTTTAGCTTATGTAGCTTTAAATCAGTTTATCTAAAAGCTGGTGAAAGCAAAGAAGTTACTTTAAATGTAGGTGAAAAAGCATTTACAGTAGTTAATGAAGAAGGTGAACGTATTGTAGATAGTCATAAATTTAAATTATTTATAGGTACATCTGCACCAGATAAGAGAAGTCAAAAGCTTACAGGAAAAACACATATGGTTGCTGAAGTAGAGTTTTAAATAGACCATAAATAAGGAGAGCTATATGAAAACATTTAAAAATCCCATTTTACCTGGATTTTATCCAGATCCTTCTATATGTAGAGTAGGGGAAGATTATTATTTAGTGAATTCTACATTTGCCTATTTCCCTGGTGTGCCTATTTGGCACAGCAGAGATTTAGTGAACTGGGAACAAATTGGTCATGTTTTAGATAGAGAAAGTCAATTGCCATTAGAAGGTACACATCATTCAGGTGGTATATTCGCACCAACTATTAGATATCACAAAGGTATCTTCTATATGATTACAACTAATATAGGTTGTGGTGGGAATTTCTATGTGACGGCTACTAATCCAGCAGGTCCTTGGTCTGATCCAATCGTATTAGAGGAAGCAGCAGGCATTGATCCAAGCTTATTCTTCGATGATGATGGTAAAGCTTATTACATAGGTACTAAAGAAAAAGACAAGAGCATCTCAAGATATTGGGGAGATAATGTAATCTATGTAAGGGAGTTAGATTTAGAACAAGGTAAATTAGTCGGTGAAGAACATGTGGTATGGGAAGGTTCTTGCAGAGAAACAATCTGGGCTGAAGGACCTCACCTTTATAAAAAAGATGGCTATTATTATGTCATGATTTCGGAAGGTGGCACATGTCATGAACATGCAATTACTATTGCACGTAGCGAAAATTTATTAGGACCTTATGAATCTTTTAGATGCAATCCTATTTTGACCCATAGACATTTAGGAAATCACAATGATATTCAAAATGTAGGACATGGTGATTTAGTTCAAACACAAAATGGTGATTGGTGGATGGTTTTATTGGCATCTAGACCTTATGAAGGTTATTACAATATGGGACGTGAAACTTTCTTAGTACCAGTAACATGGGAAGATGGATGGCCTATTGTAAATGAAGGCAAAGGTCTTGTAGAAGAAATAGGTATTGCGCCTAACTTACCAGAGTTTAAAGTGCTTCCAGAAGATAGTTGTGAACATTTCATGGGAGATTCATTAGATCATAAATGGATGGCTTTAAGAGGGCCTAAAGAAAGCTTTTGTAGTTTAAAAGCTAGGGAAGGCTATTTAAGATTACAGCTTAGAGCTGAAACAATCAAAGAATTTGCGACACCAAGTCTTGTAGTACGTAGGCAGCAACATAAAGATTTTAATATAAATACGATGATGGAATTTATGCCACAAAATGAAAGTGAAGTAGCAGGAATTGTGCTGCTGCAAAATGATGCCTATCACTTTAGATTTGAATATATAATGGATGGGCAAAAAACATATATAAGACTTACAAAGTGTGAAAAAGGTGAAGATGAGATTATCAATGAAGTACCTTTCCAAGGTAATAAGGTATATATGAAGGTAATTGCTACAGGGCAACATTTAGACTTCTACTATGGCGTTAGACCATCTGAAGTGAATAGATTAGCAGGAAATATAGATGCAACGATATTAAGTACCAATAAAGCCGGAGGCTTTGTAGGAAATTGTGTTGGAATGTATGCAAGTAGTAATGGTAAGGCTTCACAAAATTATGCAGATTTTAATTGGTTTGAGTATAGTGGAAGATAGGGACAATACTTAATAAGAGGAGGCCAATATGAAAGCAGTACAAGAGAGAGAGTATACAAACTACTTTAAAATGTATGGTTATGATGAGAAAGAAATAGCGGATAAATTAGATGCTATTTATGAAACATTCTTCTATGGACCAGAAGAAGAACGCATTTATCATGAATTTGGCGAAGATATGGGATATGTCGTAGATACAGGAAATAATGATGTACGTACAGAAGGTATGTCTTATGCCATGATGATGTGTGTACAAAACAATATGAAAGAAGAATTTGATCGTTTATGGAAATGGGCTAAAACTTACATGTGGCTTGAAGATGGTTGGAATAAAGGGTACTTTGCATGGTCAGTTTTACCTACAGGAGAAAAGATTTCTGATGGACCAGCTCCAGATGGAGAAGAGTATTTTGCAATGGCATTATTCTTTGCTTCTCATAGATGGGGTGAGGGTGAAGGCATATTTGCTTATGCAAAAGAAGCAAGGGCACTCTTACATGATTGCATACATAAAGGGGAAGATGGCGTAGGGCAACCTATGTGGCATCCAGAAAATAAACTTATTAAGTTTGTGCCAGGGTTACCATTTACAGACCCATCTTATCATTTACCACACTTTTATGAACTCTTTGCAATGTGGGCAGATGAAGAAGATAGACAGTTTTGGGCAGAGGCAGCTAAGGCAAGTAGAGCATTTTTAAAGCAAGCTTGTAATAGTGAAACTGGACTAGCAGCAGAATATACAGAATATGATGGCTCACCAAGACATCAAGAAGGGCATGGCAATTATTATAGCGATGCATATCGCGTTGTAGCTAATATTGGGCTTGATAATGAATGGGCAGGGCCATTTGAATGGCATAAAGAATGTGCAAGTAAAGTACAAAGTTTCTTTAAGGCAAAAGAGGGGATGCCTTATAAAGTTTACACAATAGATGGTGAAGAATTAGAGGAAAATGCACTGCATCCAATAGCCATTGTTGCAACTAATGCAATGGGGACATTAGCCTCTAGAGATGTATGTGGTGAGTACTGGGTTAAGAAATTCTGGGAAACACCACTTAGAAAAGGAGAACGCCGTTACTATGATAACTGCCTTTATATATTTGCATTCTTAGCATTAAGTGGTAATTATCGCATATGGTAATAAATTTATAGGAGTGAGTTCCTAGGATAGAGGTGGATGAGTGTGTAGTAGTAAGGTGGTGTAAGGAATGGAACGAGAGCAGGGATTAAATCATGGGTTAAAATTACCCAGAATAATATCTGATGGCATGATATTACAGAGGAATCAAGAAATTAAAATATGGGGCCAAGAAACGCCTGGTATATTTATCGATGTGTATTTTGCTGGGCGTACTTATACAGCAGTAGGAGACAAAGAGGGAAATTGGAAGGTCGTTATGCCGGCTATGGAAGCAGGTGGACCTTATGAAATGATAGTGACAGTAGGCAATAAAAAAAGAGTCGTAATACATGATATATTAATCGGAGACTTATGGCTTTGTGGTGGGCAGTCTAATATGGAACTTCCTATAAGTAGGGTAATGGAACTTTATAAGGAAGAAGTAGAGGCTTATGAAAATCCTAAGATTAGAATGTTTCAAGTGCCTATAACTTATAATTTCAATGAGCCTCAAAAAGATTTTAAATCAGGATATTGGCATAGGTTAACTAAGACCAATGTAAAGGATTTTACGGCTGTAGGATATTTCTTTGCTAAAGCACTTTATGAAAAGTATTGCGTACCGATTGGACTTGTTCAGACTGCAGTTGGAGGTACACCAATAGAAGCTTGGATGAGTGAGGGGGCATTAAAAGATTTTCCTTGTTACTTAGAGCAAAGTGCAAAATATAAGGATGAGACATGTATTCAGAGGACACTAGTAAACGATATAACACGTATTAATGCTTGGTATAGCAGATTAGATGAAATAGATTTGAGCTTTAAGGAAAGAGAAGCTATCAAAGGACGTTGGTATGAAACTAAGGAAAGAGATGGCTGGAAGATTTGTGAATTACCTAGTTTTTTAGTTGATGAGGACTTAGCCCAGGCCGGTAGCATTTGGTATAGAAAAGAGATTCAGGTGCCAGAGCAACTGGCTGGTAAAATGGGCAGAATGGTGTTAGGAACTATTGTAGATAATGATCATGTTTATATTAATGGCAGTGAGATAGGCTTTACATCAGATAGAAATGCACCTCGTATTTATGAAATACCTTTAGGCACACTTAAAGAGGGGAAAAATGTCATAGTAGTTCGTGTATGTTTCGAACGAGGTGAAGTAGGATTCACACCCGATAAACCACTTCAAATAGAAATAGGTTCAGAGGTTATCAATTTACAAGGAGAGTGGCAATACAAATTAGGTGGAAGATTAGAGCGATTAGAGTATCCAGAATTTATACAGTTTCAGCCAATGGGTGTATATAATGGGATGATTGCACCCCTTAGAAATATGAAGTTTAAGGGTGTGATTTGGTATCAAGGGGAGTCAAATGGATATCATCCAGATGACTATAAGGCATTATTTGAAGGACTCATTAGAGACTGGCGACAGACGTTACAGTGTAGTGATTTACCATTCTTATATGTACAATTACCAAACTTTGCAGTAGCTAGTGAGGATTACTATAATAGACCAGTGAGCCTGACAGATGAAGTAAGCAATACTGAAATTGAAGGCGGTTGGACAAAGATACGGCAGGCACAATTAGAGGCCTTAGAAATTCCTAATACTGCCATGGTCGTTACCCTTGATGTGGGTGAATGGAATGACTTACATCCTTTAAATAAGAAGGATATTGGTGAGCGATTGGCACTTGCTGCAAGAGCAGTTGTTTATAAGGAAACAATTAATTATTGTAGTCCAGTAGGACAAGCGGTCCAAAGAGATGAAGATAAGCTAATTATTACATTTAAACCAGAGAAGGCAGGTCTCATGGTGAAAGGTAATGAGCTCAATCAATTTATTATCTCTAATGATGGGAAACATTTTTATAGGGGGCATGCCCAGCTCATGGATGAAGATAAAGTAGTAGTTTGGCATGAAAAAGTGAAAACACCAGTAGAGGTAAGATATGCATGGGCTGATAATCCAAAAGGAGCCAATTTATATGGCCAAAATGGCCTACCTGTTTCACCTTTTAGGCTCGACATTTAAGCTTTGAATAAAACAGTGTTTAATATACTTTAACAAATAGAACGTGTAAAAAAGGTTGCAGTGGATGGGTCACAGCAGCCTTTTTTTTATATAGAAGGGAGAATATAAATGTACAATTGTTGGCTAAATCAAATATCACAAGAAACCTTAGTACATAATGAAGGCTTAAAGATAGAGATTGATGAAAGATTTTTGGATCACCCATGTGTGCAGACAGCTGTAGAAGAATTAAAAGGATTTTATGGGAATAAGGACGTAAAGGTTCATTTAGTTTATACAGAAAGTGCTAAGTTAAAAGTAGAGGGATATGCTATTTTACAAACAGCAGAAGGCATTAGGATAGAAAGCCCATCTGGGGTAGGTATATTATATGGTACCTTTGGCTTAATAAGTCGTTTAAGAAGAGGGGCGATAAGTGAAACTCAGATTATCGATAACCCAGTAAATCCTATTCGTATGATTAATCATTGGGATAATATGGACGGAAGTATAGAAAGAGGATATGCGGGACGTTCTATATTTTATAATGACTATCAAATTACAGAAGATTTAGGGCGCATTAAAGACTATGCAAGATTATTAGCTTCATTAGGGATTAACAGCTTGAGCATTAATAATGTAAATGTCCATTATGAGGAAACTAAGTTAATTTGTGAGCCTTATTTAAAAGGTGTAGCAAGGTTAGCAGAAGTCTTTAGAAAGTATGGGCTTAAAGTGTATTTGAGTATTAACTTTGCAGCACCTATGCAACTTGGAGGACTTGAAACAGCTGATCCACTAGATGAAAACGTAAGAAAATGGTGGCAAGAAACAGCCAAAGAAGTTTGGAGAACCGTCCCTGATTTAGGAGGTTTCTTAGTCAAGGCAGACTCAGAAAACAGACCAGGGCCTTTTACTTATGGGCGTACCCATGCAGATGGTGCCAATATGTTAGCACAGGCTATTGCACCATTTGATGGAAAAGTGATTTGGAGATGCTTTGTTTATAACTGCCATGTGGATTGGCGAGATCGTAAAACTGATAGGGCTAAGGCGGCTTATGATCACTTTAAAAAGTTAGATGGTCAGTTTAATGATCATGTGATTTTACAAATTAAAAATGGGCCTATGGACTTCCAAATTAGAGAGCCACTCTCACCTTTATTTGGCGCCCTTGAAAAAACAAATCAAATTATGGAGTTCCAAATTACACAAGAATATACAGGGCAACAAAAACATATTTGCTATTTAGTGCCTATGTGGAAAGAGTGCTTAGAATTTGATACATATGCTAAGGGTCAATGCACTTTAGTGAAGGATATTGTAAGCGGGGAAACCTTTAAAAATATTCATGGTGGTATAGCTGGCGTGTCCAATATAGGAGATAGTTCTTGTTGGACAGGTAGTCCTATGGCAGCAGCTAACTTATATGGCTTTGGAAGATTATGTTGGAATCCTGATTTAAGTGCAGAAGAAATTGCTAAGGAATGGATTAATCTAACTTTTGGTATGGATGAAACTGTAGGAGAAGTAGTAGCAGAGATTTTATTAACTTCACGAAAAGCCTATGAAGATTACACAGTGCCATTAGGTATTGGTTGGATGGTCAATGTCTCTCATCACTACGGCCCTAATATTGAGGGATATGAGTATTCACCATGGGGAACTTATCATTATGCAGATTACAAAGGCATTGGTGTAGATAGAACGGTTGCCACTGGAACAGGGTATACGACGCAATATCATGAACCGAATGCAAGTATGTATGAAAATAGAGAAACTTGTCCTGAAGAACTTTTATTATTTTTCCATCATGTAGGGTATGATGAAAAGCTTAAGGATGGTAGAACGCTATTGCAATACATTTATGATGTACACTTTGCAGGGGTAGAACAAGTTCAAAAATATGTGAAGCTTTGGAGAGGTTTAGAAGGAAAAGTTTCAAATGATTATTATGAAAAAGTAAGCAGTGAATTAGAAGTGCAGCTTAAGGATGCTATTGAGTGGCAAGATATTGTGAATACATACTTCTATCGTAAGACAGGCATAGGTGATGAAAAGGGCCGAAAGATTTATCCATAAAGTAAAATGAGAAAAAAGATAAAAATAGAAATGGGGAAAAACAAATGGAAATGACTTTAAGATGGTATGGTAGTAAATTTGATAGTGTCACACTGAAACAGATCAGACAAATTCCTGGGGTGGAAGGCGTCATCTCAACCCTCTATGATATGCCAGCAGGAGAAGCTTGGGAGAGAGAGAGGGTCAAAGCCCTTAAATCAGAAATCAAAGCAGCAGGACTTCGTTTATCTGGTATTGAAAGTGTCAACATTCATGATGCCATTAAAGTAGGCAGTAGTGACCGAGATAGATGTATTGAAAACTATATTAAGACATTAGAAGTTTTAGGGGAAGAAGATATTCATATGGTATGTTATAACTTCATGCCTGTATTTGACTGGACACGTACAGATTTAGCCAAAGTGAGACCAGATGGTTCCACAGTTCTGGCTTATGATCAAAAGGTGATTGATCAGATTAATCCAGAGAAAATGTTTGAGACTTTAGATAGTAAATCAAATGGTTTCATTTTACCAGGCTGGGAGCCAGAGCGAATGGCACATATTAAGGCGCTTTTTGAACTTTACAAAGAAGTAGATGAAGAGAAACTTTTTGAGAACTTTATTTACTTCCTTAAAGCCATTATGCCGACTTGTGAAAAATATGATATCAAAATGGCAATTCACCCAGATGATCCAGCTTGGCCAGTATTTAACTTACCTCGCATAGTGACTAATGAAACACAGATTTTAAGATTCTTAAATGCAGTAGATAGTCCTTGTAATGGGATTACATTTTGTACAGGTTCATTAGGTTCTAATCCTAAAAATGACTTACCAGCTATTATTAGAAAGTTAAAAGGACGTATTCATTTTGCCCATGTAAGAAATCTTAAATATGAATCAGAAGGTAAGTTTGAAGAAGCTGCACATTTATCAAGAGATGGTTCTATGGATATGTATGAAATTATGAAAGCTTTATATGAGATCGGCTTTGATGGCCCTATTAGACCAGACCACGGCCGCATGATTTGGGATGAAGTAGCAATGCCAGGCTATGGGTTATATGATCGCGCATTAGGCGCAACTTATTTAAATGGTTTATGGGAAGCTATTGATAAAAGTAATAAGTAAGTAGAAGTAAAATACAAATAAGGTAGCTATGTAATGTATTAAAAGAAAATGGATAGGTAGTAAAAAATAAACAGCAATAGAAAGTATAGATATTAAGAAAGTAGGGGGAAAATGGAGTTAACACAGGCCTATGTACAGGCAAATCGTGAAGCATTAGAAGAAAAAGGATATAAGATTTATCACTATAGTCGTGATGCAGTAAAGAAAGCAACTTTAACAGCACCTATTTGGATTCACTTTGGGGCTGGGAATATTTTTAGAGGCTTCCCAGCAGTACTTCAGGAGAATTTATTAGAACAAGGTCTAGCTGATAAGGGGATTATTGTTTGTGAAGCTTATGATACAGATATTATTGATAAGGCTTACATACCTTTTGATGATTTAAGCATTGATGTCACTCTTAAAGGAAATGGGGCAGTAGAAAAAAGAGTTGTAGGGAGTGTAGTAAAATCAATTAAGGTAGAAGGCACTGAAAATTCCAGTTGGGAAGAGTTAGTAAGTTACTTTATAGCACCATCTCTGCAAATGGTGAGTTTTACAATTACAGAAAAGGGCTATAGGGTTTCTGATACAGAACCAGACTTTGAAACATGCCCAGCTTTAAGTCGCAGTTTAATGGGACAAATCACTTACTTATGCTATTTACGTTATCAAAATGGTGGCGCGCCTTTAGCATTAGTGAGCATGGATAACTGTGCTAAAAATGGTGAGAAACTTTATCATGCCATTAAAGCTTATGCAAGTAAATGGATTCAAAAAGGGGAAATGACAGAAGGCTTCATGAATTATTTAGAAGATGCTAACAAATTAACTTTCCCTTGGTCAATGATTGATAAAATCACACCACAACCTAATAAGGATATCAAAGATTTATTAGTACAAGATGGCATGATAAATATGGACATTACAAAGACTGATAAAAACACATGGATTGCACCATTTATTAATGCAGAAGAAAAAGAGTACCTCGTTATAGAAGATAGCTTCCCTAATGGCAGACCACAGTTAGAAGCAGCAGGAATCAAGTTTACAGATAGAGAAACTGTAAATAAGGTAGAAAAAATGAAGGTAGGTACTTGCCTCAATCCATTACATACAGCCCTTGCAATCTTTGGATGTTTATTAGGTTATGAACGTATCTATGAAGAAATGAAAAATCCACATTTACATCATCTTGTAGAGAAAATCGGCTATGAAGAAGGCTTGCCAGTAGTAGTGGATCCAAAGATTATTACACCTAAAATGTTTATCGATGAAGTTATTAATAATCGTTTACCTAACCCTTTTATCCCAGATAGCCCATGGCGAATCATTGCAGATACATCTCAAAAATTGCCAATCCGTTTTGGTGAAACACTTAAAAGCTATGCTAAAGATAAACCAGAGCTACTATCAGAACTTAAATATATTCCACTAGTATTTGCCGGCTGG
>CALGWE010000631.1:0-1386 GCA_937935915.1 uncultured Clostridia bacterium | reverse complement strand
TGACAATCTTATCCCCTAAATTACCAGAAGAATTGGGTGCAGCTATGCGTTACGCTTTAACTTTAGAAGCCCCAGTGGCAATTCGTTATCCTAGAGGAGGGAGTAGTATAGACCCTGCATATATTAACTTAGATGAGTGGAAATGTTTGAAAACACTCAAACAAGGTAATAATATAGCTATTCTAAGCAGTGGGCGTAGTATGATGACTGCCTTAGAGATTAGTCAGTTATTAGAAGAAGAAGGTATAGAGGCAGCCGTTATTGAGGCAGCATGTTTATTCCCATTAGATGAACAAGGCTTAGATCAAGTTGCTAAGGACTATGACTATCTCTTCACTCTAGAAGATGGTATACTAAAAGGTGGTTTTGGCGAAAGTGTGTTTGCATATCTTATGACACACAATAAAACAATTAAAGGAAAAGCCTTTGGATATGAAACAGGCATGATTTCACATGGTGAAGTAAGTGAAGTCCTTAAGCGAGAAGGTTTAGATGCGGTTTCACTAAAAACAAAAATTTTAAAGCATATAGAAGAAAGCGAGTAAATAGATGAAGGGCAGAGAAGAAGAGCAACAAGCATTAGAGAAAGCACTAGCAGCTGAGACAGTGGAAGTTGTTATTGACCAAAAAATATTAGATAGTAAAGAAAGACTAGATGTACTTATTTTTGAAAGAGGTTTAACAGAGTCTAGAGAACGTGCAAAAACATATATTATGGCTGGGGTTGTTTTTGTTAACGGACAAAGAGAAGATAAACCGGGGCTTAAAGTAAAACGTAGTAGTACAATTGAAGTACGTGAAAAAATGAAATATGTAAGTCGTGGTGGTTTAAAATTAGAAAAAGCAATGGCAAACTTTGATATCACTTTAGAAAATAAAGTAGGTATGGATGTAGGTGCTTCTACAGGTGGTTTTACAGATTGTATGTTACAAAACGGTGCAGTTAAAGTTTACTCTGTAGACGTAGGATATGGACAATTTGCTTGGAAGTTAAGACAAGATCCACGTGTTGTTTGTATGGAAAAAACAAATATTCGTTATTTAACACGTGATAGATTAGAAGATGATATTGAATTTGCATCAATTGATGTTTCATTCATTTCACTTACTAAAGTATTAGGTCCAGTAAGTTTACTTTTAAGTCAAGATGCAGAGGTTGTGGCACTAATTAAACCACAATTTGAAGCCGGAAGAGAACAAGTTGAAAAACACGGTGTAGTTAGAAATCCTAAAGTACATGAACAAGTTATTCATCAAGTATGGGATTTTGCTAAAATATTAAATTTTGGTGTATTAGGGTTAGACTTCTCACCAATTAAAGGACCAGAAGGTAATATTGAATATCTTATCCATTTAAGTAAAAAACAAGTAGAAGACTTTACAGCA
>CALGWE010000630.1:0-3134 GCA_937935915.1 uncultured Clostridia bacterium | reverse complement strand
TTCTTCGAAAGAGTTGATATCGACTTCCATAATGCGTTCAATTCTTTCTTTCAGCCCATCGATAACAACCATATCTCCGGGTGTATAATCTGTTTTTATAATATCTCCAAATGGCACATAATATGGATTGGCAAAGATCGTGTGCATATTACACCTGGCTATGGACTTTGGACAGCTGGCATAGGCTTTCAAAATGGTGCTGAACACCTTGGGGCTATGACCATTCCTATGGGACCTGGAAATACAGATAAACAAATTCAGTTTTTAATAGATTTACAATCTACTGTTTTAACAGCAACTTCTTCTTATGCCCTACTTTTAGCTGAAGAAATTGCAAAACGTGGGATTAAAGATCAAATTAACCTTAAGAAAGCAGTTATCGGTTCTGAACGTTGGGGAAATAAAATGCGCCACCGCATCCAAGAAGAACTTGGCGTAGATATTTACGATATTTATGGTTTAACAGAAATTTATGGCCCTGGAATTTCTATTAGCTGTGACGCTCATGAAGGCTTACATTACTGGGATGATTATCTTTACTTTGAAATCATTGATCCATCTACCGGAAAGGTATTACCAGTAGGTGAATGGGGAGAATTAGTGATCACAACGCTTGCTAAAGAAGGGGCACCACTTATTCGTTACCGTACCCATGATATTACAAGGCTCTTACCTGGTGAATGTTCTTGTGGCTCTAAATTCCCACGCCATGATTTAATTATGGGTAGAACAGATGATATGACTAAAGTAAAAGGTGTGAACATCTTCCCAGGACAAATTGATGAAGTTTTAAAAGATATTGACGGGGCAAGTAGTGAATACCAAGTCATCATTGATCATGTAGATGGAAAAGATTAAATGATTTTACGTTTTGAAAAGGATCCTACTGCTATTAAAGAAAAAGTAGAGTTTGACCTTAAACAGCATTTTAAATCAAAGATTGGTATTACTATTCTTACTGAGGCTGTACCTTTAGGCGAACTGCCTCGTAGTGAAAAGAAATCACAACGTATCTTCGATTATCGTTATAATTAATAAATTATCACCCTATTATTTTCCATTTTCTCCTCCATATCCTAAAATCCTGAAATCACATCTCATAATAACATAATTATGTACTTGAGTATATATTTATTATATTGAAACTAAAAGGCATTAAACTCATCAGTTAATGCCTTTTACTCCTTATTTATAAAATACCTGCTTCGTGCATTGTCTCTTTTAAGCTCTCTGCACTATGCTTTAAGCTCTCTAACTCTGCTTCATTTAATGGCACCTCTAAAATTCTTTCGATACCATGTTGCCCAATAATACAAGGCACGCTAAGGGCTACCTCTTTAATGCCATATTCCCCTTCAAGAGTTGTTGAAACCGGTAAAACACTTAATTCATGTAATGTAATGGCTTTTATGAGTCTTGCAACTGTTTCAGCAATTCCAAAGTTGGTATATCCTTTCTTCATAATGATTTGAATGCCAGAATCTACTACTTCTTTTAATACTTCTTCTCGATTAAGATCTGGTCTTTCAAATTTCTTGCTGCACTGCGCTAGTGGAATCCCACCTATATTACAAGAACTCCATGTAGCCATTGAAGTCCGACCATGTTCTCCTAATATATAGCCATGGACATTTTTAGTATCTACTAAGAAATGTTCTCCAATAATGCGGCGCATTCTAGCAGTATCTAAGAGTGTCCCTGAGCCTATGATTTTATGACGTGGATAATGAAATTCATTTTGTGCAATAAATGTTACAATATCTACTGGATTGGAAACAAATATAATAATAGCTTCTTTTGTGTGCGCCGTAATCTGTGCCATCACACTCCTTGTAACCTCTGCATTAGTCTTTGTAAGCACACGCCTATCCATGGTATCACCAGGTTTAATACTAGGCCCTGCTGTCATTACAATAATTTGAGCATCCTTACAATCTTCATAAGTTCCTTTTCGAATAAGGACATTAGGCATATACGTAAAAGATGTGGTATGAAAAGCATCTAATGCTTCCCCTTCTGCTCTTTCTTCATTTTGATCAATCATAACAATTTCACCAACAAGCCCTGTATTTAAGATTGCAATCATAGTGGCTGAACCTACCATACCTGCACCTATAATACATACTTTATTTTTAATCATTGATGTCCTCCTTTAATGTTTCCACTGAAAAATAATAATCCCCACAATCATCACCCCTACACCTACTACTTTAGACCACATAAAGGGGGATTTTTCTGTTTGAAATAGACCAAAGAGTTCAATCAAATAAGCTGATAAAGTCTGTGAAATTAAAATAAGAATCACAGCATAAGCTGGTCCTAAACTACCTATGGCTATAATAACTGTGTAGGTAATACAAGCCCCTATCACACCACCTAATAAATATAATTTATTAACTTGCTTTAAGCCTGGTATATTTTCATCTCGTACAAATAGTAAAATCAAGATGCAAAATAAAAAACCTGTAAAATTTATAATGCCTGTTGTAAACCATATACCAGCTTTTTCGGTTACTCTTGTATTAAAAACACCTTGCACACTCATTAAGATTCCTGAAATAAGTGCCGTTATCACACTTCCAAACATACACTCTCATCCTCTCTTTATATTCACCTCCTTATTTTGTATATTTCTTATTTTTTTATACCTTATTCAAACTACTTTTACATTTAACATATCCCTGCCTTATTAAATAATCTACACCTTTTGACGTTATTTGAGTGTAAATACTGTAAGCCCATTATTTATCTGATAATTGTATCACATAAAAATACCCAAGTTATTACAACCTCTATTATAATAACTTGGGTATTTACCTCAAAAATCTTTATTCAAATTAAAGTAAAATCACACCATGTGCTTCACATTGTTCATGCATTGCATCTGGCCAAATAGAAGCTTGCACTTCTCCAATATGCACTTTGTGTAAGAAGTACATACAAATACGAGATTGACCAATTCCACCACCAATTGTATATGGTAATTCTTTGTTAAGGATTTTTTTGTGGAAGTCAAGTTCACTACGTTCCATGCATCCTGCTTTTGCAAGCTGCTCTCTAAGACTTTCTTCACTTACACGAATCCCCATTGAAGAAAGTTCAAAGGCACATTCTAAAATTGGGTGCCAGAAAAG
>CALGWE010000629.1:0-2845 GCA_937935915.1 uncultured Clostridia bacterium | reverse complement strand
ATACTTACTCCAAGACTGCTTCTATAAATAGGTATTAGAAAGCTCCCACCATTACTTTCCTCTCTGAAAACCCTTATTTATATACTCCTTCTTTTCACTGTAGTTAATATATATATACGCTTCATTTAACGTGTTTATTCTTTTTCTTATTCGATTATATGTAAAGTTTCATATTTTGTCAATAAAAGGCTGAAACTTTACATATTATTTATGTTAAATCATCTATTATTCAATAACGTGAATAAAAATACCGCTACGTAATTTAGGCTCAAACCATGTTGATTTAGGTGGCATAAGTAACTTCGCATCAGCTACTGCAATGAGTTCATCCATAGATGTAGGATACATACTAAAGGCAATATCCATATCTTCATCTGTACGTCTATTTAACTCTTCAAGGCCACGAATCCCCCCAATAAAATCGATACGTTTGTCGTTTTTAGGGTCTTGAATATGAAATACTGGAGATAATACATGATCTTGTAATAAGGCTACATCTAAACAAGCTACTGGGTCTGATTCATTGACAAACTCAGGTTTGATACTTAATTTATACCATTTTTTGTTATAACGCATACCAAATGTATGACGCTCTATTGGACGATATACATCCTCTTTCACTGCTTCTACAACAAATTTTTGATTAAGATAATCAAAGAATTCTTTTTCAGATAAACCACTTTCATCTTTAAGGACACGATTATAGTCCATAATGTAAAGTTGTTCTTTAGGGAATACTGTTGCTAAGAAATATTGTGCTTCTTCACATCCAGTATTATTTTTGAGATGTGTACGTGCTACAGAAGCTGCGGCTGCTGCACGGTGATGTCCATCAGCGATATATAATGCATCAGCTTGCTCAAAAGCTGCTACGATATTTTTAATAGTTTCTGGATGACTTACTTTGTAAACTTCATGACGTACACCATCATCAGAAGTAAAATCATAAAGTGGTGCTTGTGTACTGACATATTCTTTCATCCATAAAGTAACTAGGTCTAAATCTTTATATGCTAAGAAAATAGGACCTGTATGTGCATTACAGAAAGTTACATGGTTAATACGATCCTGTTCTTTATCTGTACGTGTGTTTTCATGTTTTTTAATAATACCTTCATCATATTCCTTAGCAGAAACACAGCATACAAGACCATATTGACTTGTATAAGCATTCGTTAAGCCATAAATATAAAGACTTGGTTCATCTTGAACGAAAACACCCTCATCAATCATACGTTTTAAAGTATCCCCAGCAAAGCGGAAAACTTCTGTATCATCTTTTGGATTTGTAACATGCATTTCTGGTTTATCAATATGTAAAAAGGAATAAGGATTCCCCTCTACACAAACTCTTGCTTCTTCAGTATTCATTACATCATAAGGTAATGCTGCTACTTTAGTTACTAAATCTACTTGTGGTCTAAATGCACAAAAAGGTCTAATAGTTGCCATAAATTTTCACCTATCCTTTGTAGTATATTTATTTCCATATTATTTAATAATAACACACATATCATAACATATATAAATATAATTTAGAATATTAAATATTTACCCACACATAAAATATAGTGATTTAAGGCATTTAATTCCACGAATACTTCGTTTATAATAGTACTAAACAATAATTTATTTTCATAAGGAGTACAAACATGAAAGGTTGTATATTTTTCACACGATTTTTCTTTTCATTACTTAGTACCATTCCAATGTTGGGAAAAAGAAGGAAATTTAGCTGAGCGTGATGCCTATATTCATCGCGTTTCTACAAAATGGATGAAAGATAATGTCCTTGCAACAGGTTCAACTGTTACTGTTAATGGATTAGAAAATTTACCACAAGATGGTCCTGTTGTATATATTAGCAATCACCAAGGTAACTTTGATATTCCATTACTTATGGGGTATATAGATCGTCCTAAAGGTTTTATTTCAAAAATTGAAGTTAAAAAAATTCCTATTATTAATAAATGGATGGAACTCATCAACTGTGTCTTCATGGATCGCTCTAGCTTAAAGGGGTCTGCTGGTGCAATTATCGAAGGGATTAAACTTTTAAAAGCTGGACATAGCCTTGTTATCTTCCCAGAAGGAACACGTAGTAAAGGTGACAAAATGGGTGAATTTAAAAGCGCAAGTTTCAAGCTTGCTACAAAACCAGGTGTACCTATTGTCCCTATTACAATTGATGGCTCATATCGTTTAATGGAGGAAAAAGGAATTCAGAAAAGTCATGTCACTCTTACGATCCATCCAGCTATTCCAACTAAAGGCCTCTCAAAAGAAGAGCTTGCCGAACTTCCAAACAAAGTACATCAAATTATCGCAAGTGCCCTACCTTTATAAAATAATAGGCGTACATGTACACAACATATATTTATATATCACAAAAAAGTCTTAGAAAATGGTATTATGCCATTATTCTAAGACTTTTTTGTGATAGTGTTAAGTTGGATTGTTCTTTTCAATAATATGCTTGGCGCAAAGATATGCTGTTGAAAAGGCAGCTTGAATATTATATCCACCTGTATCGCCATCTACATCTAATACTTCCCCAACAAAGTAAAGTCCCTTTTGTTTACGACTTTCCATTGTTGTTGGATTAACTTCTTTTAATTTAACCCCACCTGTTGTAACCATCGCAATATGGAAACCACCTAATTCATCAATATGGAATGGACACTTAGTAAGCATTTGTACTAATTGTTCACGTTGTTTTTTATTGACTTGTGCACATGGTAAATGTTCATCTAATTCGATTGTTTCACAAAGCACTTGATATAAATTACGTGGTAGTTTAAATTGCTTAAGAAAAGTAATCACTTCTTCTTTTCCACGATGAGCT
>CALGWE010000628.1:0-2021 GCA_937935915.1 uncultured Clostridia bacterium | reverse complement strand
TAAGTTCATATAGGCCTTACGTAATTTAAAACGCATACGTGACATTACATAAGCCACAGATAAGTTAATCGTTGTACTTAAAGCACATGTACCAACTGCCACAATAAATGTGTTTAAAAACCATTTTTTAAATGGGAAAACACCTGTACTTGAAAAGAGTCTTGCATAATTATTAAGTGTAAATTGTTTAGGAATAAAATATTGTACAAAGGCTTTACCTTCCCCTCTAAATGAAGTTAAGATAATCCAAATGATTGGAATAAGCCATATAATACTCATTACAGTTAAAATTGCATAAACTGTACCTGTACTTAATTTTTTACGTGCAGTATTTGTCATTTTACTCATTGGAAATCCTCCTCGCTCTTTGCTGATGACGTAGAATTAAAGGCAATTAATGAAAAGACAACTGAAATTACGAATACCGCAATACCAATTACAGATGCACGGCTATAATCTTTATAACTAACTGTTAACTTATAAAGCCAAGTAACAAGTAAATCTGTCTTACCTGCAAAGTAGTAATCTGTTGCTAATGGTTCGCCCTTTGTTAAGAAGAAAATAACATTGAAGTTGTTGATATTTCCAATAAATTGTGTAATTAAATAAGGACTTGTTACAAAGAAGATATAAGGCATTGTAATTTTAACAAATGCTTTAAATGGCGTAGCCCCATCGATATTTGCTGCTTCATAAAGTTCTTTTGGAATATTCATTAAAAGACCTGATGTAATCAGCATTGTATACGGAATACCAATCCAGAAGTTAACAACTAATACTGCAATTCTTGCATAAGTCGGATTTGCTAAAAATTGAATGATATGATCTGTAAACCCAAGATTTTGAAGTAAAGCATTGATTGGACCATAGTCATTTAACATAATACGCATTACAAGTAATGAAATAAATTGTGGAATAGCCATTGTAAGTACAAAGATTGTTCGCCACATTTTCTTAAAGCGAATACCCTCTTTATTAATCATAAGGGCAAGTACAATACCACCTACATAACAACTTAAAGTTGCCACAACTGCCCAAGTAATTGTCCAGCCAAGTACTGGGAAGAATGTATGACTAAATGAAGAAGAACTAAATAACATATCTTTAAAGTTTGCAAGACCTACCCAGTCAAATAATGCTCCAGGTGGTTGATGATCTCTATCATAGTTTGTAAAAGCAATTAAGATCATATAAACAAGTGGTAATACAGTAAATAACATTAATCCAATAAGTGGAACTGTCATAAGAGTTACATGGAATCGTTCATCAACAAGTGTTCTTAATTCTTCTTTAAATTTAGGAACTGCTTTTCCTTCATCAACGCATTTTTGAACTTCCCATGCGCTATGTATATTCATCACATAAATTACTAGGAATATAGCTACAACTGCCATGGCACATACACCATAGAGTAAGAACAACATGGAGTTATCACCTTGTGAAAGCACTTCTATACCTAGTGCTTCATCCATAACCCACCCTTGTGTGTTTGTTCCAAGTGTAATAAGTCCTTGTAACTTACTAAGACCAATTGTGATAAGGAAATAAATAAATCCTACTTCACTGACTAGATACAGAAGTCCTTTTACAAACTGACCTCTTACGATATTACCTAGCCCCATAATTAAGAATGAAAGTTTTGTAAAAAGGTCTCCTTTCATAAATATGCTAAAAATGTTTTCATTCTTTGCTTTAGTTTGACGCTTAACTTTTCGATTTTGTTTGCTTATAACGTTAGCACTCATATAAGCCTCCTTATATTTTCACTTAAAAAAGTTATTTTTATGGCAGTACTTAAAAATAAGTACTGCCTGTTTGTCTCGCTATTTCATTTAATATGTACGCTATTATTCTGCGCCTTCTGTAATTGTTGCAACTAATGTATCAAGTTTAGCTTGATAATCAGCTTCTGTGATTGTACCATCAAATGCTTCTTGAACAAATGCTCTTGTAGCATCCCAGAATTTACCCATTTGAGGAATAGCAGGCATTGCATAAGAATAATTAAGTTGTGCAAGAAG
>CALGWE010000627.1:0-2630 GCA_937935915.1 uncultured Clostridia bacterium | reverse complement strand
TAAGCCAACAACCAATTATACATCCTTTGTCTACGACGCAGAAGGGAATCAAATAGATACTTTCTCAACCGCAGATAATCGTATTTATGCAACTTTAGATCAAATTCCTTATTACCTTCAAAAAGCAGTGGTATCACTGGAAGATGAGCGTTTCTATGAACATAATGGAATTGATATAAAAGGTATTTTTAGAGCTGTGGTTAAAAATATTCAAACTGGTAGTTTTAGTGAAGGTGCCAGTACAATTACACAGCAATTAGTTAAAAATAATATCTTATCAAAAGAAAAGAAACTTACACGTAAGATTCAAGAACAATATTTAGCAGTACAGTTTGAAAAGCTCTACCCTAAAGATACTATTTTAGAGTACTACCTCAATACAATCGGTTTAGGTCAAGGGGTAAGTGGTGTACAATCTGCTGCTAACCGTTACTTTGGAAAAGATGTAAGTGAACTGAGTTTAACAGAATCTTGTGTTATTGCTGTTATCACACAGTATCCTACTAAATACAACCCAATCTTAAATCCAGAAAACAACTGGGAAAAGGTTAAAGTATGTTTAGACAAAATGGAATCACAAGGTTATATTTCTGCTGCTGAACATGCAGATGCGCTTAAAGAAAATCCATATGTAAATATCAAAGAAGTGCATAAAGAGTTCACTGAAAAATCTCCACATAGCTACTTCGTAGATGCTGTGCTTGAACAAGTTGTAGATGATTTACAATCTGAACTTGGTTATACAACAACACAAGCAAATAATGAGGTTTATGGTGGCGGGCTTCGTATTTACACAACAATGGATCAACGCATGCAAAAAATCGTTGATGATGCCCTTAATGATGAGTCACTTTATCCATCTTCACTTTACGAACTTTCACTAGATTATAGTGTAACTATCTTAAAAGCTGATGGCACAACGCTTACAGAAAATGCTACTGGTACAGTAGATAGTGAAAGTGCTATTGAAGCTTGGAAACAACAACAATTAGAGGCATGGGGTGTCACTTCAGCAGATACAATTCAAAGAGAAAACTTAATCAAACAACCTCAACCACAAGCAGCCTTCGTTTTAACAGATTACCGTACAGGTCAAGTTAAAGCTCTTGGTGGTGGTCGTGGCGATAAAACAAACCGTGGTTTTAACTATGCAACACAAGCTACAAGACAACCAGGTTCTACCTTTAAAGTACTTGCAGCTTATGCACCAGCTTTAGACCTTGGCAAACTTTCTCCAGGTTCTACACTGATGGATGAGCCTTATACAATTACACCAAGAGGTGGTAAACCATACTCACCTAAAAACTGGGATAATCAATATATTGGACCAACTAGTGTGCGTAAAGCGATTTATCATTCTATGAACGTATTAGCTGTAAAAACAGTAGCTGAAGTCGTTGGTGTAGATGTAGCTTATGATTATTTATTAAACTTTGGTTTCTCAACACTTACAGATAGTGACCGTGTTTATGCCTTACCTTTAGGTGGGATTACTAAAGGGGTTACAGCCCTTGAACTTAATGCAGCTTACTCTGCTATTGCTAATGATGGGACTTATATTAAACCTGTATTCTATACAGAAGTTAAAGATGCTAATGGCAATGTGATTTTAAGTAATATTGGTGAAAACGTAGCTAAGAATTCACATTCAGTTATTAAACCTGCTACTGCACATCAACTTACAGATATGATGCAAGATGTTGTCAATATTGGTACAGGTACAGCTGTTAAAAATTATTTTACAAGTCAACCAGTAGCTGGTAAAACAGGTACAACTACAGATTCTGTAGACTTAGTATTTGCAGGTTATACACCTTACTACTCTGCTACAATATGGACTGGCTATGCACAACAAAAATCACTTTCTCGTGGTGGTGGTAGCTATCACTTAAACATTTGGGGTAAAATCATGTCTCAAATCCATGAAGGCTATGAATACAAATCATTCCCAACAGTTAATACAGAGACTTCTGATGTAAACGAATATAGTATTTGTTCAGCCTCTGGCAAACTAGCTACTTCTCTTTGTTATCAAGATGAAAGTCACGGGGTGCACACAGAATACTTCTCAGATAATAATGCACCAAAAGAATATTGTGATGTCCATGTAGAAGTGGATATTTGTTCTGTTTCTGGTAAAGTTGCTACAGAATACTGTCCTGAAGATACACGTGTTAAACATGTTATTACAAGAGGTGTAGATAATGGCATGGTTATTCCTGATGAATACTGTGATGTGCATACAGCTGAAAATACAGGTGTTTCTGAAGAAACGCCTGCCGAAGAAACTCCAGCTGAGCCATTACCACCAGATAATGAACCAGATTTAAGTCTACCTGAACAGCCACCTTCTAATGAAGAGGAAGCAGCGCCTCCTACAACACCTAGTGAGCCACCTGTAGCAGAGCAACCTGTGGCACCACCAGTAGTAGTTGAGCCTGTGGAGCCTAATCCAGATGATGATAATCCATTCTTCATCCCACAAGGCTAAAAAAAAGCTATCGCTTATGCGATAGCTTTTTTTATTTATCTACTCATTATCTGGCTTAACTGTTTCTGGCGCATTTGGTTGTGGCGCTGCTACTCCAGCTTGAGCTTCATTATTTGCTTCTACCTTTGGCTCATCTGGT
>CALGWE010000626.1:0-1365 GCA_937935915.1 uncultured Clostridia bacterium | reverse complement strand
ACCAGTTTTAAACAATTCATTATTACTGTAATAGAAAGTAATTTCCTTTGTTTCTGGTTTAATAACTGGTGCACTAACGCCTTCTAATTGGCTTACTTCTTGCACCATTGCATAAATTTTAGCTTTTGTAATGATTTGATCTACTGGTGCTTTAATATAACGGTCAACTGAAATGTCTTGTTTACATGTTGACCAATCTGTTCCTTTACGTACAATAAAGCCAACGCTTTCTGTGTCTGGACCAATTTCAATAAGTGCTGTTGCCTTACCATCTTTTACAGTAAAATCAAATTGATCATCTTTAACACTTGTACCCCAAATCCATAAATTCCAATCTGTATAATCTTTATCTTCACGAATATATTCTAAGACAATATAACGCTTTTCATAAGGTTTAACATAAACTGTATAGCTTTCTGAAATGTTACCTATTGTTGCTGTAATCACTGCCTGTCCTTCACTAATACCTGTTACCTTACCATAAGCATCTACTGATGCTATATTTTTATCACTTGTTGACCATTTTACCTTAGCACCTAACATTTCCTTTTGGAATTGATCATAAACAAGTGCTGTTAATTGTAATGTTCTCGTTTCATATACATAAGGTTTACTTCCACTTAATACCATTTTACTTGGCACAAGTTCTGCAACAACTTTGACTTCTAAGTCTAGGCTTGCTTTATCACATTGCATATGAATGACTGCTTCACCCACTTGATTTGCTGTTAGTTTACCATTTTGTGTAACAGTCACAACTGATTCATCACTTGAAGTATATGTGATTTTTTGATTTGCCATAAGTGCACCATTTTGGTCTTTTACACTTACTTTTAATAGTTTACTTTGATTAACAGCCATACCTACTTCATGATCTTCAACAGCAATCGTTGTAGGTTCTGGTAGATAATTATTTGCTGTATCATAAAGTACCATCATAGATAATGGTGCTACTTTTACACTACTTGCATTTTCTAATACTCTTAATGTTTCAGTACCTGCTTTTTCTTCATTAACTACCACTTGCCAGTTTACGCTTTGTGGTAAATTTACTTCTTGTTCCTCTTCACTTGCGTTATAAATAACTACAATATTTTTCCAGCTATCGCCATTTGCATAATCTTTTAATCCAAATGCAACGACATTATCAGTTGCTTGATATGTTTCAAAATGGGCTTTAACAAGTTCACTTGTAGCCATTCTAAAGGCTGGATGTGCTTTCCTAAGTGCTATTAATCCTTGATAATAATCAAATACAGGTTTAAATCTATCTTTACCTTGCCATACAATTTGATTAATTTTATCAGGACTCTTATAACTATTATGATCACCATATTTTGTACGAAGTATTTCTTCCCCTGCATG
>CALGWE010000625.1:0-1848 GCA_937935915.1 uncultured Clostridia bacterium | reverse complement strand
CCAATTTATTTGCAGCAACAGATAGCACACATCCTGGTTTCAGAGTTGAAGGAAGATTCCTTTATGACTCACAGGGTGAAAAGACCATTTTATATGGTATTAATAAAATGGTTGTTTGGATGGACAAGGATGGGGACCCAGCCTTTTCTGAAATTGCCAAAACAGGTGCAAACTGCGTGCGAATCGTATGGACAATGAAAGATGGTACAGCTGAAGAATTAGATAAAGCGATTACAAACTGTCGTGCTGAACATATGATTCCTTTAATTGAACTTCATGATGCCACAGGGAACATGAGTTAATTACAAAGCTTAGTAGACTGGTGGGTAGATCCAGCTACAGTTGAAGTGATTAAAAAGCATCAAGAGTACCTACTTATTAACATTGGTAATGAAGTAGGAGATGGGAGTGTCTCTGATGCCACATTTACAAAAGAGTATATAAAAGCTGTAACAAGAATGCGTGAAGCAGATATTCATGTTCCATTAATTATTGATGGTAGTTCTTGGGGACAAGACATTAATAAACTTCAAGCATGTGGACCAGCTATTTTAGAAGCTGACCCAGATCATAACTTAATGTTCTCAGCTCACTTATGGTGTATGGCCATACAAAACAAGAAGTTATAGATGAGCTTACAGAATCTAAAGATATGGAATTACCACTTGTTATTGGTGAATTTGCTAACCAATGGGAAGAAACAGCACAAGGACAAATTCCTTATAAAACAATTATGGAATACTGTGCTAAATATGAAATTGGTTATTTAATTTGGTCATGGGGACCTGGTAATAATCCTCAAAAGTTCCTTGATATGACTACAGACGGTATGTTTGATACCATGCAAGATTGGGCAAAAGAAATGGTATTTGAAGATGAATATGCTCTTGCAAATCTTGCTGTTAAACCAGCTTCAATGTTAACAGGACTTCCAGCAAGTAAGCCATCTGAGCCATTACCAGCAGGTAACCTTGCTCAAGGTAAAAAAGTAACTTATTCAAGTAAAGAAAGTGAACTTTATGCAGGTGAAAATGTTACAGATGGTAATAGAGACACAAGAGGGGCTTCTGATTCAAATTCACAAACAGACTGGGTATGCGTAGACTTAGGTGAGCAAAAGGATATTGATAAGGTTCTTATTGATTGGGAAGCTGCTTACGCAACACAATATCAAATCCAAGTATCAGATGATGCAAAAACTTGGAAAGAAGCTTATAGAACATATAATGGTAAAGGCGGCGTAGAAGAAATCGCATTAGATGAATCTGCACGTTAGGTAAGAGTATATTGTACACAAAAATTTGGTTACACATGGGGCTATTCAATCTTTGAATTAGGTATTTACGGACCAGAATCTAAGTTATCAGCTTCAGTGGCACCAACAGCAGTTGTTTTTGATAAAAATCCAAGCAAACAAGCTGATTTAGTATTTACAGTAGATGCAAAAGAAAATACACTTGGAGCTGTTAAAAATGGCAGCGAAACTTTAATCAAAGATTCAGATTATACACTTGTAGACAATACATTAACCATTTCAAAATCTTATTTAGCAACACTTGAAAAAGGGAGAGTACAATTCACATTAGTTTATAATCAAGGCGTAAGCACAGTCATTAATGTTGCAATTGGTGATACATCACCTATTGGTAGTGTATCTAATGCAATGATTGCACCATCAGCTGCTGCATTTGAAAAGAAAGCACCAAGTGAAGTAAAAGTAGCTATGACTTTAAATGATAATACATTAACAGCTATTTTAAATGGTGAAACAGCATTAGTAGAAGGCCAAGATTATACAGTAGTAGATGATGAAGTCGTATTTACAGAAGGTTACTTAATGGGATTACA
>CALGWE010000624.1:0-3848 GCA_937935915.1 uncultured Clostridia bacterium | reverse complement strand
CGTTCTTTAATTCTATTTGCTTAGCCTCTCATAAATTACGGAAGGAGTATACTCTCACCCACCACTACCTCAGCGGACTTATTTTGTGACACCTCCTTCTTTTTACTTCATAAATTCAATTAAAGCAGGCATACAAGAAACAGCTTCGTTATAGCCATCTTCGTAAAGCTGTTTTAGTTTATCTACATTTTTTTCAAAACGGTCTAACACTAATGGATGTGGTGGGGCAATGATAAAAGCTTTGCCTTCTTTTTCTAAATCCTCAAGTTGTTTTAAAGAACGATTATAGTGAATATGGCGATGTGCAATGCCATTTATAAGTTCAGGATAAGCTCGTAGTGTTCTTTGAGCAAGCATATGTGTGCTTTTAGAATAAGCCTTGCGATAACCACGGTTACGTGTAGAAATAAAGATATGATGGGTATTACCATCTTCAATGGATTTATCAAGAGGAATACCATTAACACTAGCGCCATCTAAGTAATATTGACCACGAATTAAAACCGGTTTAGAGATACAAGGAATACTACTTGAAGCACGGAGCATAAGAAATGTTTCCTCCTTACTACGTGCCTTGGCTGGTAGCATATAAAATGTTTTGCCAGTACGGCAATGTGTCACCCCTACTTTAAAACAAGTATTTGTTTGATAAAAAGTGTCAAAATCAAATGGATCAAGATGATAGCCTAATTCGTTATAAAGAAAGTCCATGCCGAAATAAGTGCCTTCTTTTAATAAGTTACTAAAGTTAAGAAAACGTTTATCTGTAATCCATTGCGTATAAATACGTTCATTACGTTCACATTGATTGGCTAAATAGTCACTTGTGATATTGGCGCCTGCTGAAATACCAATGATATAAGGAAATTCCAGATTGTAGTCTTTAAAAGCTGTAAATACACCAGCTGTAAAAGCGCCACGCATACCACCACCTTCTACAAGTAGTGCTAATTTTTTAGACATTATATAATCCTCCTCAGGTGTGGAATTGATAGCTTTGGTAAGTATTTAAAAGTATAACCCAAATTTGATTATAATACGCACACATGAAGGGTGTGAGAATAAAGTTAGTTCTTTTCTTTTTTATAATATTTCATAACAATAAATCCAACAACAATAATGGCAAGAAGTCCTATAGCGATATTACTATAAGTATTTAAAAGTTGCTCAATAAGCGCCCAGTTGTTCCCTATATAGAAGCCAAGAGACATCAACACAAGATTCCAAAGTGCAATGCCTGTAGAAGAGTACAGTAAAAATTCATGAATTGGCATATGACTGACACCCGCAAAAAGTGAAATATAAGTACGCGTAAGAGGAACAATGCGGGTAAAGAGTACAGCAAAACGACCATATGCAACAAACCAAGCATTAAATTTTTCTAAAGCAGTTTGAAGCCCAGAAGAACGTTTGGCTAAAGTGTGCAGCAGTGGCTCGCCACCATATAAACCAATGGCATAGCAAATTAGAGAACCAAATAATCCTGCTAAAATACTTACTAAAAAACTAGGTAAAAATGAAAGTGAAGTTTGAGGAATGCTCATGCCTACAAAGGGTAATACAACCTCACTAGGGATTGGAAAACATGCATATTCAAGACCAATTACAAAAAATATACCAACATACCCTAGTTTCTCAATAAGGTAAATCATATAATTAACAAACGACGTAAAGATAGCCATATTTAACCTCCTAAAAAGACTCATACTATATATTATGAGGACAAACATAAAACATACCAAAAAATAATAACTATTATAATCACAGAAAAATTAGAACAAAGCTTAAAAGATTATTAGTTTGAAAAAGCAAAAGGTAGTTAAATAGCCAAGGGTATATTTAACTACCTTTTTATATAAAATAAGGGTTATAGAAAAATTTAGGAGAAGATGCAACATGAATAAATGGCATACACTGATCCATTTTATTGAGAACTTTAATGAGGAAATGGTATTACTTACAAAAATTTTAAAGCCTCAGCAAATGATCCTTATTTCAAATCAGAAGTTAACGCCTGAAAGTAAGTTGCAGCAAGTACTGAATTATATGAAAGCCACATCATCACAGATAAAGTTAGAAATGCTTTTATACAATGAGGAGGAACCCTTAGAATTAAAAGAGAAGATTTTAACGTATTTAAACCAAGATGTGGTGATTAATTTAGCAGGTATTTCACCATTAGAAGCATTACTTATTGCGAATTTAAAAGAAGCTTTTACAATGCTTTATCCAGATATTAAACAAAATAGGTTGTATGTATTTGAAAATGGAGAAGTTAAAAGTGAAGTGCTATCCAAGGTTATAGGTTCCTTAGAGGTGGCAGATTATTTGGCTTTAGAGGGTGGTGAAGTTTTACAAGATGAAAGGTGTAAGTATGAAACCCAGCTTTATGAGAAGATGCTGCGCTTCTTACTGGCACATTACAAAGATATTTTTTCGAAAATCAGGCATTTATTTAAACCAACCTCTCTTCATTTTAGCCCTGCTTATGAAAAAGCATTTTATTTTGAAATCAAAAGTGAAGGGCTAGCGCCACAGGAAAAGATTGCTTTAAATAAGTATCTTACGTATTTAAAAGAAATAAATTGGATAAAATCTTTTACAGAAAGTGAAGTAAGTATACGTGTTTATGCACAAACAAAGGAGTTAGAACATTATTTAAGTAGTGGGTCATGGCTAGAGCATGTAACATACCACTATATGAAACAAATTCCTGAGGTAAGTGATGTGCATACTGGGTTTAAGTTTGCATGGCATATGAGTGAAAAATATGTGCATAATGAGCTAGATGTAGTAGCAACATTTGCAAATCACCTTGTATGCATTTCATGTAAGGATACGGAGAAATATGATTATCAAACCTTAAATGAACTAGAGGTGTATGCCACAAGATTAGGTGGACCAGAAAGTATTAAAGTACTTGTTACAACGATGCCACCTGTTAAAAGCAGCACTTTAGATCGTGCCAAAGGGATGGGAATTCATATTATCCAAATTGAAAATGAGTTAGACGTATTATATGACACATTAAAGGGACTTGTGTAAAAAATAAGGATTTTATATGGTCAATGATTCCTAAAGTGTGTTATAATACACAATGTTGAAGTAAATCACCCGAAGGGTAGATTTCAAAGAAAAGCATGTCATATTTAAGTTTATATAAGCTTAAGTCATGAAATCTATAGATAAAGGATGATAAAATAGATGATTACAGTAAATAATATGAGCCTGCAATTTGCAGGAAGAACACTATTTAAAGATGTTAATCTTAAATTTACTCCAGGAAACTGTTATGGGGTAATTGGAGCAAATGGTGCTGGTAAATCAACTTTCTTAAAAATCTTATCTGGTGAGCTTGATAGCACAACAGGTGAAATTGCAATTCCAAAAAATATTCGTATGTCTGTTCTTAAACAAGACCACTATCAATATGATGAATGTCAAGTTCTTGAAACAGTTATCCGTGGGAATGCTAGACTTTTTGAAATCATGCAAGAAAAAGATGCACTTTATGCTAAAGAAGATTTCTCTGATGCAGATGGTGAAAGAGCTGCTGAACTTGAAGGTGAGTTTGCAGAAATGAACGGTTGGGAAGCTGATTCAGAAGCATCTCAACTTTTACAAGGTCTTGGAATTGGAACAGATCTTCACTACTTACAAATGAAAGAGCTTCAAGGTGGGGAAAAAGTTAAAGTTCTCCTTGCACAAGCACTATTTGGTCAACCAGGAATCCTTCTTCTCGATGAGCCTACTAACCACTTAGACATCGACTCAGTAGAATGGCTTGAAGACTTCTTATTAGACTTCCCTGGTACAGTTATCGTAGTATCTCACGACCGTCATTTCTT
>CALGWE010000623.1:0-1732 GCA_937935915.1 uncultured Clostridia bacterium | reverse complement strand
CCGGGAACTTTCAATCACCTAAATAGGAGGATTATTATGTCAGAATCAATGCAAGGTTTAAAAAGAACTCATCGTTGTACAGAACTGAGTGCCGCTAATGTTGGCCAAGAAGTTACTGTAATGGGATGGGTACAAAGAAGAAGAAACTTAGGACAAATTTTATTCATCACACTTCGTGACCGCTCAGGTCTTTTACAATTATCTTTCAATGAAAACACAGAGAAAGAAGTATTTGAAAAAGCTGAAACACTTAGAAGTGAATATGTAATCGCTGCACGTGGTACAGTAGTATCTCGTGGTACAGATGCAAATAAATCAATGCAAACAGGAGATATCGAAATTGATGTAAAAGAACTTCGTATTCTTTCAGAGGCAGAAACAACACCATTCGAAATCTTAGAAAACATTGATACAAAAGAAGAACTTCGTTTAAAATACCGTTACCTTGACCTTAGAAGACCAGATATGCAAAAAAATCTTATTCTTCGTAGTAAGGTAGCACAAAGCGTACGTCGTTTCCTTGAAACAGAAGGATTCCTTGAAATCGAAACACCTATGCTTACAAAATCAACACCAGAAGGTGCTCGTGATTATTTAGTACCATCTCGTGTACACCCAGGTAATTTCTATGCATTACCACAATCACCACAATTATTCAAACAATTACTTATGGTATCTGGTTATGATAGATACTTCCAAATCGTAAAATGTTTCCGTGACGAAGACCTTCGTGCAGATCGTCAACCAGAATTCACACAAATCGATATGGAGCTTTCTTTCGTAGATGCTGATGACGTTATGGGTGTTAACGAAAGACTTATCCACCAAGTATTTAAAGAAACTATGGGCATCGAAGTACAACTTCCAATCCAAAGAATGACATATGCTGAAGCTATGGAGCGTTTCGGTAGTGATAAACCAGATCTTCGTTTCGGTGTAGAACTTAACGATTTAACAGACATCGTTAAAGGTTGTGGATTTGCTGTATTTGAAAATGCCATTGCAAATGGTGGTACAGTAAGAGCTATCAATGCTAAGGGTATGGGAGACTTAGGACGTAAACAAATCGATGCATTAGTTAAATACGGACAAGACTTCGGAGCTAAAGGTGTAGCTTGGCATCAAATTAAAACAGATGGAGAAGAAAAATCTTCATTTGCTAAATTTATGAGCGAAGAAGAGATGCAGAATCTATTAAAGAAAAAATGGGTGCTGATAAAGATGATCTTATCTTAGTAGTAGCTGATAAACCATCAGTAGTATTCGCTACACTTGGTGCACTTCGTCTTGAAGTTGCTAGAAGACTTGATCTTATTAATAAAGATGAATTCAGATTCGTATGGATTACAGAATTCCCACTTCTTGAGTATGATGAAGAAGCTGGAAGATATGTAGCTATGCACCACCCATTCACAATGCCAATGGATGAAGATTTACCACTTATGGAAACAAATCCAGGTGCAGTAAGAGCGAAAGCTTATGACCTCGCACTTAATGGATGTGAACTTGGTGGTGGTAGTATCCGTATTTACCAAAACGATATCCAAAAAAGAATGTTCAACCTTCTTGGCTTCACAGATGAACAAGCAGAAGAACGTTTTGGATTCTTATTAAATGCATTTAAATATGGTGTACCACCACACGGCGGTTTAGCATTCGGTCTTGACCGTATGATTATGCTTATGGCTCAGGCTGAAAGCATCCGTGACGTAATTGCATTCCCTAAAGTAAA
>CALGWE010000622.1:0-2931 GCA_937935915.1 uncultured Clostridia bacterium | reverse complement strand
ATCAGATAGTGTTACCTAAAGATTTACGTTATGGTGAAGACTTAGCAAGTTTATTTTTAATAGCGTTATCAAATCCAACTGTATCAGTTATACGAGATATTTTGTATAATTATTATTTAAGACCAAGCAGTGTTTCAAATACAAAAGGGACCTCTATTTATACTGTATCAAAGTCATTAAATTACGTTCGAAAACTTTTGAATGCACAGCCTGAATATAAACAGGAACTTGATTTATTTTTATACTTACATCTTTACTATTATCGGGTTGTGCTTGAATGTGATGCACAAGTTCGTTCTTATTTTAAAGATGAATGGAAAAAACAAAATATTTCAATGAAGAAGAATCCACTTTTTTATCGTTTTATAATGAAACTTTCATTGAAGGAAAAAATAAAGTTTTTTAAATATCTTTTATTAATTGCTAGAAAATAAAAATAAGGTACTTCAATGTTGATAAAATGTACCCTTGTAAAGGGCAAAATAAAAAGGTTCTTTTTTACAAAAGAAAAGTTGTAGGACTGTCACCCACACCAAATATTATAGAACCAGACTTTTGGAATGACAATTCGAGAGGTTTTAAATCCATGCTTCTTAAATTTTGAATCAAATAGAGTTCCGCATTTTTGACAATGAGTCGGTTGATACGAGAGGGTTCCTTTAAAAATAAAGCTAGTAATTCCGTTTAATTTAACTTCTTCAAGTGAATCTTCAAGGAATGTAATGTTTTTATCTTTAATATTTAAAAGTTTTCTAGTAAAATATGAGTGAGACATAAAATCTATCCTTTCTATTGTTTTTTTAGCCGATAACAGTGTAACAGAATAGAGATTTGATGTCTCTTTGGTACTATAAAACTCGTAGGAAATACACCAGTATTTGTGTGTAGATTCTACGAGTTTTATTTTTTATGATTAATAGGTGATGGGGTAACGGAGGTCTCTTAGGGTTAAAATATCCGTAAAAAAAACTGTTACCTCACTCTATTCATTCCCCATTCGATTAAACAAGTTAGTACTAAGCTACCGTGTCATGAACCAAAATGAAACGAATAAATAGAGATGAGAACCTATCATAAAAAAGTAAGGAGAAGTGAACGAATGATTTCAATTGGAATTGATATCTCTAAACGGAAAAGTACAGTCGCTATCATCAATGTCATGGGGGAAGTCTTACAAACACCTTTTGATATTCAACATAGTCAAAGTGGACTGAATGAACTATTTGGATTAATTAAAGACTCTCCTAAAGATCAAGTGCGATTTATTATGGAAGCCATAGGTATCTATCATTTAGGGTTATTAAAAGAGATACAGAAGCAAGGCTATTTTGTTCATGTAGCAAATCCATTATTAATCAAAAAGCATTTTGACGCTGAAATTCGCAAAGGAAAAACAGAGCGAAAAGATGCTTTTAAACTTTCACTATATGGGACTGAAAAATAGTTTAAATTAACGGAACATTCAAAGACAGAACAAACCTATAAAAACTTACAATTTTTATCACGTGAGTACCATCAATTAATGGCAACTAAAATCAAATTAAAGGTACAGTTATCTAACTTGATTGAACGAACATTTCCCGGACTTGAAAAGATATTAAAAACTAACTACTTCAATCTTTTACTCGACTTTTATGAATTATATCCAACCGCTTCAAGTGTCAAATCATTAAGTGAGAAAAGCTTCTCAACGAAGTTTATAAAATTGGCAACAAAAAAAGGACACCGCAAAGGTGCCCAGATCGCACAGAAAGTCTATCAATTTGCTCATGAGTGCGTCACGTTTGAACCGAGTATAGAGATTGCAGCTCTCACGGCTAAACATTGTGTTTGTTTACTTCGTTCAACAGAAGAAGCAACTAAGGCCATTATAACACAAATGGATGAATTGGCAAGCAACTTACCTAAATATGAAATTGTCAAAAAAAATGAAAAGTGTAGGTGATAAATTAGCCCCACGTTTAATCGCTGAAATCGGTGATGTCAGACGATTTAAAGATAGTAAAAGCCTAATTGCTTACGCTGGGATTGATGCCCCACCTTATCAATCAGGCCAGTTTAAAGGAACGAAACGGCATATTTCTAAACGAGGTTCAAGGAATCTTAGAAAATGTGGTTACGAAGTCATGATGGCACTTAAATCATCAAAACCCACAGAAGATAATGCGGTGTACGAATACATGCTTAGAAAAGAAGCAGAAGGTAAAAATAAGAAGTTAGTAAAGATTGCAGGATTGAATAAATTTCTACGTATTTACTATGCACGAGTAATGGAAGTCCATCAACAATATTTATCCAGTATTTTCTAATATGAAAAGACGCTAAAAAAAGCCTCTTTTCACCGTACCCAATATTTAATCAATTAAAAAAATATATCTTATCATTTTTATCTTGATTTATATTAGCAAGTTTTTTTATGCCATGAAAAAAGGCGTCACTTCCTCAGCAACACCAAATATTATAGAACCGTAAAAATCTAGAATAGTTTAATAAAAACTGGTTATTTGTAAAATAATGTTACTGATTAAATCATAATCTATTATAACGAATGATTGAATTGAAATCCTAGTAGTTATACTGCTAGGATTTTTCTTTTAGGTTGAATTAAACTTTGAATCATGAGGATAGTAAGCACATAATATAAATATGTCTATATCGCCCTGAAGCTTTGGGCTATACTGTAGTTATCGAAGTTAAGGAGGTCGATTTTTTTATGAAAGAAAATCCAATGATTGTTCCAGTTCAGCTGACTCAGGCTAACTCATCTGAAACCATTCTTACTGAAACGCATACGTCTATCCCTTCGTGTCACTTTAAAGTGAATGGAGCTGAAGCCACTTTTTATAATGGAGTTGATAACCATATCTTACATACCGTTTTAGCAGAGATGTCTAAACATGCTCGTTAATTTCTCAAATGCCCCAAATATAT
>CALGWE010000621.1:0-1927 GCA_937935915.1 uncultured Clostridia bacterium | reverse complement strand
CCAGATTATCACCTACACATACAAATCCCATAAAAGAAATATCATCAGCGCAACATGTCATCCCACATCTTCCAAAAGCATAGCATTTATGTGGTGTCATATAACAAATAAAGCCTTCTGCCTTAATCTTCTTATTTTGGTAGTGCGCTTTATTTTCTATGGCATCTATATACCAAATACCATAATCATCTAAGCTTACTTCAATAAGTGGTTTATTAATATCAAATGGTAATTCCTCATTTTTAACAATTGAGAGTTTACCATCTACAGATTCAAAAGCTAATTGGGCTTCTGGATTTACCATTTTGACAATACGTTTGATACTGCTTTGTTTAACATCTTGGCTGCAACGATTAAATATAATAAAATCAGATGCTCTAAAATGCATCATCATATATTCTTTCATATTATTAAACTGTACTTCAAACTGACTAGCATCTGCCAAAGAAATATTACGCATAGCCACCCAAGTATCTGGAAAATCTATATGATTAAATAAATCCAAAATCCACATCCCATTCATTTCAATATACACTTTATCTGGCTCATATTTTGCATCACACTCTGCAATAAATTCCGTAGTTAAATCTTCTTCTTTTTCAACATAAACAATGTCTGTATTGGCCTCTTTTAAAAACTTAGGGTCATACTCTTCTTCTCCTTCTTCACAGGCAATAATAAGGCTTTTTTCATTCGTGCGAAATTTAGCCTTCTCAATAAACTCTGTAATAATAGATGTCTTACCACTTTCTAAAAATCCTAATAAAAGATAAACGAATACTTCTCGCTTTGCCATTTTTTCACCACGCTTTTCTGCATACTATAATATTTCATTTAAATGGTAGTCCTCACTTTTTATTTTGTCAATATATTAAAATTATTTAAACTTATATACAAAATCAGGTGATTATATAAATCTCATTGTATTTATCTAATCACCTGATCTATCATTCTTGAAACTATTTATATTTTAAGACATCACAGACCTATTAATTATTTGCTGTTGATGCTACTGCTGATACCATAATTGTAGCAAATACCACTTGCTGTGCAATCATAATGCTTGTAATACTATTAGCAAAAGCTATACCCATCATGCCATTTTCCTTTTTATAAGCTTGGGCTACAATAAGCACTGAATACATAAGACGTTGCACCTTTCCAACGCCAAAAGCACCAAAGCCACGGCTATTTAATAAATAACGATTGACTTCTAAAACGTCTCTTACCGTTTCTTCCACATCATTTGTTATAAGTGCTAATAGGCCTAGTGTAGCTAATTCAATCCCTGTCCCATATTTACAACCATTATCTTTTAAGCGCTTAAAAAGTGTCATTAATCGTTCACATTTCACTTCTTCTGCCTCTTCCCCAAAAGCTAAGGCATGACTTAAAGATTGCACCGCATTAGCTGAGAAAAATTTATCCTTTAAAAGATTATAACCTCTTTCTATTCTTTGAATAGCTTCATCTTCACTCATTTCACTGATGGCAAATAAAGCTGCAAAACTTATATCTTCTCTAGACGTTAAAAATGGATGTTCTTTTTTCATTTTATCATAAATTCTTCTTGTCTTTTTTACCACTGCTTCATACTCAGTTTCTGCCACCTGTTCTTCTAAGGCAAAGGCTGTCAAAGCTAAATACTGAGATCCCCAAAAGTTACTTTTAAGCATTTCATATAGCTTTTTCACTCTTTGAAATTTCTCCCTAGGATTTTCTTCTAATGCGAGCTTAGTTGCTAAAACGATAAAAATACTTCCCTTAAAGTTAGAAACTAGACTTGTTGCTTCACGGATAATATCCTTACCTTCTTTATCAATATCAATATCTTCGTTAAGAGCTCCAATTGCAGAGTTAACATTTACCTGTAATAAACCATTTAATATATTAATAATAATTGGCTTCTTATCTCCTTCTCTTATAA
>CALGWE010000620.1:0-4089 GCA_937935915.1 uncultured Clostridia bacterium | reverse complement strand
TATCTGTTCGGTCTTCTTTTCAGGAACAATAATACCTGAAAGCTTAACAAGGAGCTTGGCAAAAGGAAACATTACAGCTGTACATGTAATATTAAAAAATGTATGGAAGTGGCACTGCCAAAAAAGATATTTATTGCATAGGAAGTAAAATCCATCTATAATAGGCTGGGAATATAAAAAGGAGTCTATAAAGAATGGATAAGTACATAGTAATTTTTGACATCATTGGGACAATTGCTTTTGCAATCTCAGGGGCCTTAGTGGCTATAGAGAAAAAGATGGACTTACTTGGCGTTATAATTTTAGGAATTGTAACAGCTGTAGGTGGTGGGGTTATAAGAGACCTTACATTGGGTATTAATCCGCCCCTTACATTTTGTCATCCAAGAAGTATTATGATTGCAATACTCACATCAATCATCACATTTATTGCGGTATGGCTGCATACAAAGAATTATGTAGGAACAAGTAGATATTTTAACAGATTGCTTTTTATAAGTGATACAGTAGGATTAGGTGTATTTACTGTGATGGGTGTTCAAACAGCTATTGAGAAAATAAATACACCAAGTTACATATTACTCATCTTTGTAGGCGTTATTACAGGTGTAGGTGGCGGCGTGATAAGGGATCTTTTAGCGGGCAATATTCCTTATATTTTTAAGAAACATATTTATGCATGTGCTTGTATAGGTGGTGCCACTGGCTGTATGTTATTATGGCAAATAGTAGGTAAAGAAAAGGCCATGCTTATAGGTGCACTGATTGTCATTTTAATTAGAATATTAGCCTCACGTTATAAATGGAATTTACCAAGCATTCAAATTCAAGACGAGTATTAATATAAAATTATAAAAACAAGTATAATTATTCGAATTGTGATATAATATATTTAAATTGTTTGAATATAGTATGGTTAAAAGGAGTAAATTATGCTTGAATTAAAAGATGTCTGTTTTACTGCCTCTGGACCTAATGGACAAGTAAAGGTACTAGATGGGATAAACTTTAAAGTAGATGAAGGAAAGGTTTTGGTCATTACAGGTCCTAATGGTGGTGGGAAGTCAACGCTGGCTAAAATTATCATGGGGATTAATGAATTAACCTCAGGAAATATATACTTTGAAGGCAAAGAAGTTACAAATCTTAATATTACAGAACGCGCCAAGGCGGGTATAGGCTATGCTTTTCAGGCACCACCTCGTTTTAAAGGCATTACTGTAAGAAAGTTACTGGAGCTTTCAGCTGGCAGTAAGTTAGAAGAAAAGGATGCTTGTGATTATTTATCAGAAGTTGGCTTATGTGCCAAAGAGTATTTAAATCGTGAAGTAGACCAGTCCCTTTCAGGTGGGGAATTAAAACGTATTGAGATTGCCTCATTATTAGCACGTAAACCACGTCTTGCCATTTATGATGAACCAGAGGCTGGCATTGATTTATGGAGTTTTTCATTACTTGTAGATACATTCAAGAAACTCGCAAGTCATAAAGACCAAACCATTATTATCATTTCCCATCAAGAACGTATCATAGAGTTTGCAGATGAGATTATGATTATTGCAGATGGTCAGGTAAGAGCTTATGGCAGCAAGGAAGAAATATTACCTATTTTAAAAGGTGATGTGGCAATGAATTGTACATGTAATATGAGCAAGGTGGTGAAGACTTCTAATGAATAATGTAGAAAAAGAATTATTAAAAGTAGTTGCAGATATGCCTGAAAAACCAACAGGGGCTTATAATATACGTGCCAATGGAAAAGGTGTAGAACGCTTTTCAACAAAGAATGTTGAAATTATAAGCAAGGAAGACCAGCCAGGGATTATTATCAAAGTAGCACCAGGCACAAAAGGTGAAAGTGTCCATATCCCAGTGATTATGACGGAGTCAGGACAGTATGACAAAGTGTATAATGACTTTGAAATTGGTGAAGGCGCAGATGTAGTTATTATCGCAGGCTGTGGGATTCATAACTCAGGCCATGCCAAAAGTCAACATGATGGGATTCATACCTTCCACATTGGAAAAGGTGCCAAAGTGGTTTATTCAGAGAAACATTATGGTGAAGGCGAAGGCACAGGAGAACGTGTGCTCAATCCTACAACCATCGTTTATATGGATGAAAATGCGTACTGTGAAATGGATATGGTACAAATCAAAGGGGTAGACTCTACTATTAGAGAAACAAAGGCCTATTTACAAAAGGATGCCAAATTAGTTGTGACAGAAAAGCTTATGACACATGACCATCAAGTGGCTGAGTCAAATATGTCTGTTTATTTAGAAGGTGAAGATGCTATCACACAAATCGTTTCACGTTCAGTAGCAAGAGATACTTCTAAACAAGTATTCCATCCTATTGCCATTGGTAATAATAAATGTAAAGCGCATATTCAGTGTGATGCCATTATTATGGATGGGGCTAAAGTTCGTTCTATTCCAGAAATAGAAGCCAATCACCAAGATGCCCAAATCATTCATGAAGCAGCTATTGGTAGAATTAACAATGAACAGCTTATTAAGTTACAAACATTAGGGCTTACTGAAGAGGAAGCAGAAGCCGTTATTATTGATACATTCCTTAGCTAAAAAGAAGAGATTGTTGCAAAGTAGCACTAACTCCCTTCTTTATACAAGCTAATTAAAAAGGAAGCACTGCAAGAAAGAACTTGCGGGGCTTCCTTTTTTGATAGGGATTTAGGATTTGCGAAAGTCAAAGTGGGAGAGAGGCTGAGGGCTACGAACCACTTGGCGAACAATTTTGACGAAACCTTTTTTATCAGCTTCCATACGCCATTGGATGGGCAGGATTTCATCGTTTAAGATTTCAATGCCAGTAATTCCTTTACTATGGGTGCAGCTGCCTGTATTGAAGTAAGGGAGATGGCCTTTTTTAGGAAATTTAGCACGATGGGTATGACCACAAATAATCATCATCTTATTTTTTTGAATCCATTTATTATATCTGGCTTCCACCTTATGGCGTTTATGAGAGTTACGTGCAGGGCTTGAGGGACTTTTAAAGCCTACTACATGAACGAAACGCCATAAATAACGCAGGAAGAACATGTTAATAGGCCAAAGTTGATCATTTAATAAATCCCCTTGATGGCCATGGATGACAAGGATTTTTTGTCCTGTATGACGGTGCCTTAAAATAAGGGCTTCTAAAGGTTCTAAGCCATCTAAAAGAGGGGTGACTTTATCTTGATATTGGTCATAAAAGTGATAGTAGTGTTTTGACACATAGTGATGATCTTTTAAAAAGATATTATGATTGCCATAAAGCATAATAAAACGCTGATCATCAAAAAATGCTTTAAGTAATGTAAAAATATCTGTATGAGCAGCACGAATATATTTAAAATGTCTATATTCCCAGAGTTCATCACCATCACCTACTTCAATATACGTATAGCCTTTATCATAGTAGTATTGAAGTGCGCAAAGCATAAGTGTATGATTTCTGGTGAATTCATCAGAAATACTATCATCACCTCTATGCATATCACTAAAGAAAATAAACTTAGAATTTTTATCAAAATGTTTAATAGGTGCATTTATATAAGCTTCAGTGAGTCTTTGATCAGTAAACATAGTGTAAACTCCTAACTTTTAAATAAACAATCTACAAATGAAAGTATCCCCCATTTTGGGTAAATTAATTAAAAAGAGGTTCTGTGAAACAATAAGTGTTTCATAGAACCTCTTTGCATGATAGAAATTTAGAAGCCTGTAGAACCTGTTACAGTTGCACCTGTAATGTTGTTTTTACCATTACCAAATGTTACTTGGTAACCTAAAGCAGATGGTTTACCTTTTAAAGGCCAGTTGAAGTTTTTATCTTTATTACTATCAGCTGTGCAGCCAATCATTGTAACAACACCACTTTGGTTGTTGCGGTCAAATCCAGATTTGTAGTTACCTTTTGCACTACATCCTGTAAGTTTATGTTTAAGTGGATCAAGGTGAACAGCTTGTCCTGAAGTTTTATTATCTACACCACCAAGTTTGAAGCCGTTACCATCTCCTCTAATCCCATTGCAAAGACCGTTATAGTTTGCTTGACAGTTTTTGAATTCTACAGCA
>CALGWE010000619.1:0-2404 GCA_937935915.1 uncultured Clostridia bacterium | reverse complement strand
AAACTTTATTTTATCGTCATAGCAATCGAAGAAATCTTCTATTGGTCCAGCATGTGTAAAATTGCATTGTCCTGCCCCTGAAATAAGAAGTTTACGACCTGCTACACTGTTACGTTCTAGTAATAACACATGTTTTTGGGATCTGCCTAGCTTTTGCGCAGCAAAAAGACCAGCTGGACCTCCTCCAATGACAATTGTGTTGTAATGCATAGTGAGTCCTCCAATAAATATAGTCTTAGCCTTTATTATATCCAAACTTAGTGCATATGAAAAGCACTTTATATAAAAAAGCAAAAGGTACCACAAGATGCTTTATCATTTCGTGGTACCTTTTTATTTTTAGTGACTAGAAGCTAATACATGTTTGTTTTGCCATAAATATTGGAATCCTGATACTAATGTTAAAATAAGTGCTAAATAAGCAAGTATAATTGCAACGCCAGATAAAATAGTATTTGAAATTGGTATTAAATAAACTATAATCATAGCCATTTGTACCACTGTTTTTACTTTACCTAAATAGTTGGCTGCAATGACTTTATTTTCACTTGCTGCTACAAGACGAATACCTGATACCATAAATTCACGTAGTAAGATTACTACCACAATCCATGCTGGCAAATGTCCTACTGGTAAAATACCTTGTGTACCAAGGTCAATAATTGCAATCATTGCACCAGTTACAAGCATTTTATCTGCCAGTGGATCCATAAACTTTCCAAGGTTTGTAACAAGACCCAGCTTACGTGCTAAATAACCATCTAAAAAATCTGTTAAACTTGCAATGATAAAGATAGCAAGTGCTGTCCATAATGTTACATTAAGTGGTAAGTTAAGTGGAAGCCATATAATTCCCATAAATACAAAAACTAATACGATACGTAATGTCGTTAGTTTATTAGCAATGTTCATCTATAATCTCTCCAATTAAATCGTAATCGTTTGCACCTGTAATACGTACATCTACATAATCACCAGAAATAAGTTCGCCTTCATATTCTACGAATACTTCCCCATCAATATCTGGTGCGTCTTGGTAAGTACGTCCAATGTAAACGTCCTCATCTGTGATTTTTCCTTCAATTAATACTTTCATTTCTCTACCAACTTTAGCAGCTGTTAATTCTTGAGAAATACCGTGTTGAAGTGCCATAATTGCATCACGGCGCTTAATTTTAACTTTTTCATCAATTTGATCTTCAAACTTAGCAGCTGGTGTACCCTCTTCTTGAGAATAAGTAAATACACCAAGACGGTCAAAGCGTGTTTCTTTAACAAAGTCATAAAGAATATTGAAATCTTCTTCTGTTTCTCCTGGGAAACCAACGATTAATGTTGTACGAATTGCAATTCCTGGAATTTCACGGCGTAATTTAGCCATTGTTTCTTTTAACATTTCAAGCGAACTTTTTCTTGCCATACGTTTAAGTACTGCTGTTGAAGCATGTTGAATAGGAATATCTAAGTATTTACATACTTTAGGATTTGTTTTAATCTCTTTGATTAATTCATCTGTAATACTTTCTGGATAACAGTAAAGTACACGAATCCATTCAATACCTTCTACTGTGCTTAATTCACGTAAAAGTTTTGCAAGAGATGCATCTTCTAAGTCACTACCGTATTCTGTAGTATCTTGTGCAACTAATATGATTTCTGATACACCATCTTTAGCAAGTTGTTCTACTTCTTTTTTGATTTTATCCATGTGACGGCTTCTGTATTTACCACGTAATTGAGGGATGATACAGTAAGTACAGTGTTTGTCACAACCTTCTGAGATTTTAACATAAGCAAAGTAACCTGCTGTTGTTAAAATACGTGGCATTTCATCTAACATTTCACGGTCAATAAGATCGAATGATTGTGTACGAAGTCCTTTTTGTTCTAAAATCCCGTTTGCAATTTCTACAATTTTATCGTATGAAGTAGTTCCTACTACTGCATCTACTTCTGGAATCTCATCTAAGATTTCTTGTTTATAACGTTGTGCCATACATCCTGTTACGATTAATGCTTTACAGTTTCCTGATTCTTTGTATCTTGCAACTTCTAAGATGTTTTCAATACTTTCTTTTTTAGCATCTTCGATAAAACAACATGTATTTACAACAACAACATCTGCTTTATCTTCGTCGCCTGTTAAAGAGAAACCTCCTTGATTTAATAATCCTAACATATGTTCACTATCAACTAAGTTTTTATCGCATCCAAGAGATACGAATGATACTAAATAATTCAAATTAATGCTCCTTCATGTGTTTATTTTTCAGCTGCCAATACACAGTTATGCATAAGCATAGCAATTGTCATAGGCCCTACTCCACCAGGTACTGGTGTAATATAAGAAGCTTTCTTTTCACAAGCTTCAAAGTCTACGTCTCCGCAAAGCTTACCATTTTCT
>CALGWE010000618.1:0-4860 GCA_937935915.1 uncultured Clostridia bacterium | reverse complement strand
TCAGCTTATTAAACGTTTTTGGCACAATGGCTATGGTAAGGAAGCTGCTAAAGCCATACTGATCTATGCTATAAAAGATGTAAAGGCGAAAATGTTACTTGCAGATGCAGTACCAGCTAATGAAGCAAGTGTAAGTATTTTAAGAGGGTTAGGATTTAAACAAATAGGCATTACACGAGATGGCTTTACTGAGAATGGCAATGTACATCATGTTATGCATTTTCAGTATTTGTAATGAGTAAGAAGCACATAAAAGCTTTAAGTTAGAAGGAGAGCTTATGAAAAAAGAAGAGTATCAGGCTAAAATAAAAGTGGTAGATGAGCAAATACAAGTTTTAAGTAAGAAGCTCAGGAGTCTAGAATCACTACGAGTGATTAGTTTTATAGCAGCATTAGGCAGTTTAATCGCAGGTGCTGCTTGGCGAGAAAAGGTCTATTTTATAGGAACTTTGGTATGTTTAATAAGTTTTATTGTTTTAGTGAAAGCCCATCATAAGGTCATGGAAAAGAAAAAATATGAGCTTGCCCAAAAAGCTGTGATAGAGGATAATATCAAACGTTTCAATAAAGAATGGCTAAACTTTGAGACAAATGGAAGTGAGTTTATAAATGAGCAGATTCCTAGAATTAAAGATTTAGATTTATTAGGAAAGGGTTCATTATTTCAGTATTTATGTACTGCACACACCCCTTATGGCAAGAAGAATCTAGCAGAGTCCTTAGTAAAAGGGATAAGAACTAAGGATATTAAAAGAAGACAAGAAGCTATCAAGGAACTAAGTCAAAAGGATGCGTTTGCATTACACCTTAAAACTTTAAGTCAGCTGATTGGACTGGAGAAAAATAAGATTGATATAGAGGGGATTGAGGCTTTTGTAAAAATAATAAATGCAGAAGCTAAGCCATCTAGCCAGCTTTTAAAAGGTTTAAGCTTGATACTACCTTTTTTAACTTTCTTTTCAATTGCAGTTATTTTATTAGGTGGACAAAGCTCATTATTTGCCATAATAGGTAGTGTATCAATGGTGACACAATTAGGATTGGCCTTTGGGTTTTATGGTAAACATAATGAACTTTTTAGTACAGTGCTAAATTTTAGTAGAAATATAAAAGTTTATAAAGATTTCTTAGTAGCAGTAGAGAATGAACAATTTGAGGGAACATATCTCAAAGAACTAAAAGCAATACTTAGCCAAGATGAGGGACTTAAAAAGGGATTAGAAACATTATATAAGCTTTCTGAAGCCTTGCATGTAAGATTAAATGGTGTGGCTTATTTGGCAGTAAGTAGCTTATTCATGTGGGATTTTCACTGTAAGGATTTATTGGATATTTGGCAAAAACAATATGGTAAGTCTGTAGAGAAGTGGCTCAGTGTAATGGGTGAAATGGAAGCGTTATTAAGTCTTGAGACCCTATGTGAGATTAAAGAAACGTATAGTTATCCTGAGATTGAGGAAGTGGCAAAACCTATGTTTAGCTTTAAAGCGCTAGCTCATCCACTTATTCTGGCAGCAGTTACAAATGATTTAAGTTTAAAGGATGAAACTTGTATTATTACAGGTTCAAATATGTCAGGTAAAACTACGTTTTTACGTACCATAGGCATTAACTTAGCCTTAGCTTATGCAGGGGCACCTGTTTTAGCCAAGGAGTTTTATGCTTCTAGAATGAATATATGTACTTCTATGCGTATACAAGATGATGTGAATGAAGGGATTTCTAGTTTTTATGCAGAACTGTTACGCATTAAGGATATGATTGATGAAGCACCTAAGAAAGCGCCAATGCTTGTTTTAATTGATGAAATCTTTAAAGGGACTAACTCAGCTGACCGTATATTAGGGGCTAAGGAGACTATTAAAGCATTAGAAAAACCTTGGATTACAATTATGGTAAGTACCCATGACTTTGAGCTTTGTGAAATAGAAGGTAGTATGGGGCGTAAAATATTTAATTATCACTTTGAAGAGCATTATGCACAAAATAAGATTAAATTTGATTATAAACTTAAACCAGGAAGATGTAAGACAACTAATGCGCAGTTCTTATTGAAGATGGTAGGAATTTATAAATAGTCTTTTGAGATATAAGTTATGAGGAGAGAAAAATGGCATATACAAAACAAGATTTATTAAATGATTTAAAAGAACTTGGGATCAATCCTAAAGGAACATTACTTGTACATTCTTCTATGAAAAGCATAGGTAGAGTAGAAGGAGGAGCCGATACGGTATTAGATGCATTCAGCAAATATATGCAAGAAGGATTATTGGTACTACCAACCCACACATGGGGGACTATTGATATGGCAACCCTTAGATTTGATGTCAATGAGACAAAAGGCTGTGTCGGTATCTTACCAGAGCTTTTTCGCAAAAGACCAGGTGTTATTAGGTCATGGCATCCCTCTCATTCAGTGGCAGCATTAGGCATGGAGGCTGCAGAATTTGTAGCTGGGAATGAACTTTGTGACACACCTTGTGCAAGGACTTCTCCATGGGGTAAACTCTTAGACCGAGATGCACAAATTATGCTTTTAGGTGTAGATTTAAGACGTAATACCTTTATTCATGGAGTAGAAGAGTGGGCAAATATTCCAGGTAGAATAGAAGATGAACCTCAGAAATTTATCATAGTTACACCAGATGGCAGAGAAATTTCTGCCCCATCTAGAAGACATACACCTCATCATTGGTCAGAGTACTTTTGGAAAGTAGATGAGTTCTTAGAAGAAAAGGGTGTAATGAAGAAAGGTAAATTTGGTGATGCCACAGTGCGCATTTGCCAGGCAGCACCTATGACAGCTGTTTTAAATCAGCTTTTAGCTATTAATCCTGATTTATTCTCAAATAACGACCCTTTTGAGAGAGAACGTTATAACAGTGTAAAGTAAAAGAAGTATTGCCCATCTTACATTGATGGAAGTTAGACAAACATGGTAAAAGACAGTAATATAACATAGAGGTGAAAACAGTGAAAATATTAACATTAAACGCACATGCATGGAGAGAAGAAAATGGAGAAGCAAAGCTTGGACATTTAGCACAGGTTATTATAGAAAAGGACTATGATATCATTGCACTTCAAGAAGTAAATCAAATGATGCAAATAGAAAATGTAGCGCCAAGTTGTCTTACAAAGGAAGCAGTAAGAGCTGAATTTATAAATGGTGATTTTATGGCAGATGGGGAAATACGCTATAATAACTACATAGAGATTCTCTTAGAAAAAATCAATGCATTAGGTGGGCCTAAGTATTATTATTTCTGGGACAAGGCTAAGTCATTATGAAGAAGGCTGTGCTGTTCTTTCCAAGTATCCATTTAATGAAAAAGAGGCCTTTTTAGTATCTGCTGTAACAGATCCATTAAATCCTAAGCGCCGTACCATCGTAAGAGGAACTATTGAATATAAAGGTCAGCTTATTGATTTGTATTCTTGTCATCTAGGCTGGTGGCATGATGAAGTAGACCCAGCAAAATCTCAAATAGATAAACTTATGGAGCAGGTTAATATGGACCGATTAAGCTTCCTTATGGGAGATTTTAATAACAATGCCCATATTAGAAATGAAGGCTATGATTATTTAATAAGTAAAGGCTTAGAAGATACTTATGTTCTTGCAAAGGAAAAGGATGAAGGCGCTACAGTAGAAGGTGAGATTGCTGGCTGGGATGGCAATAAAGAGAGTCTTAGAATCGATTTGATTTTAATAAGTAAGGTTTTAGGCGTTAAAACTTCTAGAGTAATTTTTAATGGTCAATATAAAGAAATTGTATCAGATCATTATGGTGTAGAAGTAGAGGTGGAATTATAACGTGTTGAAGGTGAGAAGAGTTAATGTTTGTACATGGGAAAATTCAAGGATTAGATGACTTTTTTGTCTCTTTAAATCAGAGGCCAAATAGGGAAGTTTATTTTTATAGAATAAATGGCTATACAACTCAGATAGATGAATTTATTAGGAAGTATTATGAAGCTGCTAGAAAAAATGGTTTTATTATCCAAGGGAAGATTCCAAATCCAGATGAAAATAACTTAGCCTACTATAATGAGATGATGGGGATGACTTTTCAGCTAGATACAGCATTTATTGAAGCAAGTTTGAAAAAATGGCTACCAAGGATGAATGCTACCCAAAGAAGTAATGTAACAAATGCAATGTATAAAGAGTTAGAAGCACTTCAAAGGGCAGGAAAAAACGAGAATATATTAAAGAATGCATATATAAAATTCATGTGTTGGCTGTATTATAAATTTGAGCGCATCGTTAATAAACTAGGAGAAAATGATATACCTAAGATTTTATATGAGGGAGAAGTAAGTAGCTATGAATTAATGATTCTTTCGATTTTAGCCCATGCTGGTTGTGATATTGTGCTGCTACAATATGAAGGCAGTCAAAAGTACTTACAATTAGACCAAGACTCAGTGAAATCCGATGAATTAGTATTACCGCATATGATGGCTTTTCCAAAGGGATTTAATCTAAGTTTTGTAAGAGAAAAGTTACAAGAAGCCATGAATCGTGAAAGATTATATGGTAAGGCGCCTGAAATTGTAGGTGTGACAAATACTTGGACCAATGAAAAGGGCTTAGAAGCTATTAAAATCAGTCCAGGTATAAGAGGGAATGATAATAATCAGTTTTATAATTGCTACTATCGCATAAATGGTGTGCAAGATAAGGTGACTTATATCAGTGAACTTTACCATTTTCAGTTAGCACTTAAAAATAATAAGCGAAAAGTTGTGATAGTAGAGGGGGAAATAATGCCGCCTACTGTAGAGGAAATCGCAGCAATTCGTAGAAAGAATTATATGTCCAAGGAGCAGATGCTTTTAGATTTAGCACAG
>CALGWE010000617.1:0-1182 GCA_937935915.1 uncultured Clostridia bacterium | reverse complement strand
TATAAAATTAATGGGTGTAAGTAGTAAAAAATTAGGAAAAATCTATAGAAATGAACTATTAAAGATGCAACCTATGGTAATAGTTTTAGGTGCTATTTCATCAATTGTTTTTTATTATTTTATTTCATTAAGCACTCAAATACCTTGGATTAGTGTAGATAAAATAGTGATGGGAATAATCATACATTTAATATGTATTTGGGTATCTATTCATTATGTAATTAGAAAGCTTACACAATATAGTGTGATTGAACTTATTAATGGCATTAATGAGAAAAAGAATAAGCCAATAGGAAAATTTTCTAAGCTTTGCTTTATCCTTGGTATTTGCTTAATAATAGGTGTCAATATAGCAACGTATATTTTGCATATGCAAGGTTTAGGCATGCTGAATATAGTTGGCCTTCTAATGATGGCAAATGTGCTTATTTGGCTAGTGGGTAAGTTGTTAGTAGGTATGGCCAATCGTAGAGGCTTTTTCGCCATTGGTTTTGCAGAGCGTATACAGCTTGGAAATTACAGTAGAAATCGTAACTTTGTTCTTATGTTAGCTATAGGGGTAATGCTTTATCTCGGGTTACAATCATTATTTATCTCTGTGAGAGTTACAGCTAAGCAGATGGGTGATCATCATATTCAGTATAAATGGCAGGTACAATATGCTAATGAAGTTGAAGAAGCTGTATTAGAAAAGGGCGATTTAAAGGAGCACTTACTTGGACTAAATTACCCATTTTATATAGAAGAAAGTCAATATGTGAAATATATATATGGTATTGATCGTACATACTTTGACTTTGAAACGATTGAACTTGATCAATCCCTTAGTGATGTGAACTTAGAACTGATAGATGAAGCAAACTGGAATGGAATCATCGTGCCAAATGGGATGATTAGTCAAGAAAATATAGGGGAAGAACGCACACTTACGATTAATGGTAAGGAAATAAAGTTTGTGATAGCCGGTGGTTATAAACAAAACTTATTTGACAAAAATGTTTGGTTTGTAAGTAGAGGTTATTTACAACAGCAGTTAGGACTAGAAGGTTATAGCAATACAGTTTTTTTAAAGGAAGATGTAGATGAAGGACAACTTATAAGACAAGAAGGAATGATTAAAGAAAGTAAAGCAGATCTGATACAAAAAAGTGTTAGTAAAGTTGTTCAAAGTACAGAAATAGT
>CALGWE010000616.1:0-30554 GCA_937935915.1 uncultured Clostridia bacterium | reverse complement strand
AGACTTATAGAGAAATTGCTGAATCTCAACTTTCTAAGGAAGAACTAGAAGGAGGTCATGCTCTATGATGAAATCTGGTCATAACTCTCATCGTGGTAATGCTACAGCCAAGAATTTCAAAGGCTCCTTATTACGCCTTTTAGGTTATCTTGGACCTAAACGCAAGCAGCTCTTTATTGTAATTCTTTTAAATATTATTAGTACAATCTTCTCAGTTATTGCCCCTAAATTTGTAGGACGTGTGACTACCTTTCTCTTTGCAGGGGTAGCTATTGGCACTTTTGACTTTAATGCCATTATAAATACTCTACTTTGGCTTACTGCCTTTTATATTTTAAGTGCGCTATTTTCTTATTTTGCACAATATGTTATGGCAGATGTTGCACAACAAACAGTTTTTAGCTTAAGAGAAGAAGTTGATCATAAACTGAGTAAGCTACCTCTTAAATATATCGATAGTCATTCCACTGGCGATTTACTAAGCCGTGTGACAAATGATATTGATAATATTAGTACAACTCTTCAACAAAGTTTAACGCAAATTATTACCTCCGTTATTACGATTATTGGCGTTATCATTATGATGCTCACTATTAATCCTGTGCTTACTTTAATCGTATTAATCACTTTGCCATTAGGTGCCCTATTAAGCCGACCTGTTATTAAGCGTTCACAAAGTTACTTTCTTACTCAGCAAACCCAGCTAGGACTCCTTAATGGCCATGTGGAAGAATCCTACACGGGCCATGCAGTAATTAAATCTTTTAACCAAGAAAATCAGATTATGCATAAATTCACTGAGCTTAATGACTCCCTTTATGATGTCAGTGTAAAAGCTCAATTTGTTTCAGGCCTTATTATGCCTATTATGAGTCTCGTTAGTAATCTAGGCTATGTCTTCATCGCTGTACTTGGGGGGCAATATGTTATAAGTGGCCGAATCTCTGTAGGGGATATACAAGCCTTCATTCAATATACTAGACAATTTATGCAACCGATTAATCAAGTCGCTAATATTGCCAATATCCTTCAATCAACCGTTGCCTCTGCCGAACGTATCTTCGAAATACTCGATGCTGAAAATGAAGTAGCCGAAGAAACTTCTCCTGATGTCATCTCAAATCCTAAAGGACAAGTTAGCTTCAAAAATGTAAAATTCGGTTACAATCCAAACAAACCACTTATGCAAGACATTTCATTCAATGCAAAAGCTGGTCAAACAGTTGCTGTAGTAGGACCTACAGGGGCCGGAAAAACAACACTTATTAATCTTTTAATGCGATTTTATGAAATTCAAGGCGGTAGTATCAATGTAGATGGTGTAGATATTACTAAACTTCGCCGAGGTGACTTACGTAATCTATTTGGTATGGTACTCCAAGATACTTGGCTCTTTAAAGGAACCATTAAAGACAATATTGGTTATTCTAAAGAAAATGCCAGTTTAGAAGAAATCAAAGCTGCTGCCAAGGCTGCTTTCGCGGATCAGTTTATTGAAACCTTGCCAGATGGTTATGATACTTTAATTAATGAAGAAGGCTCTAATATTTCACAAGGCCAAAAGCAACTTTTAACCATTGCACGTGCTATCTTAGCAGATTCAACTATTCTCATTCTAGATGAGGCTACTAGCAACGTAGATACGCGTACAGAAGGTCATATCCAAAAGGCTATGAATCGCCTTATGGAGGGACGTACTAGTTTCGTCATTGCTCATAGGCTCTCTACTATTAAAAATGCAGATATGATTTTAGTTATGAAACAAGGTACAATTGTAGAAAAAGGTACTCATGAAGAATTACTTGCTGAAGGCGGCCTTTATGCAAACCTCTATAATAGCCAATTTGCTTAGTATTTAGAAGTATAAAACTTTAAATACAAAAAAGCTGTAGCACGTTTATGCTACAGCTTTTTGTTATTTTTATTCTTCATCAAGCGCTGGCTCGATTAATCCATATGTACCATTTTTTCTCTTGTAAACTACATTTACTTCTTCTGTCTCTGCATCTAAGTATACGAAGAAATTATGTCCCACAAGTTCCATTTGGAGTACAGCTTCTTCTGCATCCATTGGTTTAATTGCAAATTTCTTTTTACGGTCAATTTTAAGCTCTGCTCCGTTACTGTCTTCTACTTCTTCACGGAGGAAATCTGGTGTAAATTGACTAATACCGTTTCTATGTTTATTTTTTAATTTATGTTTGAATTTATTAACTTGTTTCTCGATAACAGCTACTGCATCATCCATAATGTTATACATATTTCTGCCTTCTACTTCTGCTCGTAGAACAGTTCCGTTAAATGGAATTGTAATTTCAATAATATGACTAAGTTTTTCTACGATAAGAGTTACTTGGGCTTCAACACTATCATTAAAGTATTTATCAAGTTTTTCTAATTTTTCTACAACTGCACTTTCTAATGCCTCTGTAACTTCAATGTTTTTTCCGATAATATTGTATTTCATATGTACCTCTCCTTTCAACCACTCGCCATCACCTACTTATCTAAGTTATACAATTAGCTGTAAGTGTAACCCTAGTGGCTACCGGCTGTTTCAGTACTGCTTTTATTTCTTATAAAACAACTGGTTATATTATATATATTCGACGCCCTTTGTATTTTTCCTTTTTTATATTAAAAAATATTTTTTTATTTTACTTTTTATTATCTTAAATAAAATTAATTACAATTCAACTCTTTGGTATTACTTAATTTCATAAAAAGGGTATGATGAATTTTTTTATTTCATCATACCCTTTTAGGCTATTTATTTTAATCAATTAAATCTTACTTCGTTAATTTCTTAATAACAGATTGATAACGACTCATAATAAAGTACACAACTGGTACACCAATAATTGATACTACAATGAACTCACCAAAAGCTACATTTCCCATAAGTCCTACTAATGCTGCAATATCTTTTGTCATACTACCTTCTGCAATACTACATGTATAGATAATCCATCCTACAATAAGTCCATTAATAATAGTTGGCCAAATAGACGCTACAATAAGTCCTTTTTTACTGCCTTTAAATGCTTTAGCTGTGTAATAAATGGCACTTACACTTAAGAATGTAGCAAGTGTTCCAAATACGCCATCCATTAATAAATAAGGTGACATTAAAATATTTACAATAAAGCATCCTAATGTTAAACCAATAATATAAATAGGATTAAAATACGCTAAGAATACCATAATCTCTGATAATCTAAGTTGTAGTGGTGTAAAGCTGATACTTGAAAAGATTGCTGTAAGTACTGCGTAAATTGCTGCGATCATTGCAATTTGAACAAGTTGTTTAGTTGTCATTTTTGCTTTCATAAGCCTCTCCTTTAATAATACTTTTTCAAATCTGCATAAATCAAATAGTTCATATAACGCTAAAAAAGCCATTAGTATAGTTTCCTCTCTACTAATGACCTCATATAATCATTCCATATATAACATCGTACCTATAATATGGATTTATTTATCTTTTTATTCTCTTATCTTACCGTAGTTTTATTTTTAGACAGGAGGTTCACGAACTGTCTTTATGCAATTACCTTCCATTATACCTACTTCTAACGATTTTTTCAACCGTTTACATAGTATGTATAATTTTGCTATTCCATTATAGCATGCATATACTCAGCAATTATTACACTTACCAAAATCAAACAGGCACCTATCCCCACATTAATTGTGAGCTTTTCACTTAAGATCATAATAGAAAATAGTGTCCCGAATACTGATTCCAAGGACATAATAATGGCTGCCCTTGCAGAGGTTGTATACTTCTGACCAACAGTTTGGCATAAGAACGCTAAAAAGGTACTAAAAACTCCTAAATAGCTTACTGGCATCAGCATTTCTAGCCCTATATTTTGTGGTGCTTCTTCAAAAATAACTGCACATACAAATCCTAATATGCAACATGTTAGCATTTGAAATACAGAAAGCAAACAAACATCCCCTTGCTTTGTATAATGTCCTAGTGCTGTAATCTGCCCCGCAAAAAAGATTGCACCTAATATAGCTAATATCTCTCCCACACCTACACTAAAACCTGTTTCTGCATTTAAATTAAGAAATCCAAAGCCTATTATTGCGATAATACTGGCAATAACATGATGTTTCTTAATAACTTCCTTAAAAACAATATAAGATAAAAACGGTACAATCAGTACATTAAGTGCTGTTAAAAAGGCTAGCTTTCCTACACTTAAAAACTCAGCAGCCACAGTCTGTCCTGCAAATCCTAAAAACAAAAATCCGCCACTTACAGTACCTGCAAGGATATCTTCTTTTGTAGTCTTTTTAAGCCTTTTCAAAAAAACAATACTCATTAATATACTTGCAATCAAAAAACGTATCGCTATAGTATAAAACGGCCCCAATGTATCTAATGCCTTAGCTACACCTATAAAGCCTCCACCCCATACTATTGCTGTAATTAAAAGTAGTATATCGCCTCGCCATGTAGTCTTCTTTATGTCCATTATCTAATCCCCATTTATTTACTTTGTAATCTATCCTATTATATAAGTTTTTTAACTTTCTATTCCTACTTATTCTTTCACATAAGAGCAGCAGTAATCACTTACTTCTTTTACGCGTACCTCAAAGCTGGTACTTCGAAAATTTCTCCTTCTTTATAACTTACAAAAGTATCACTATTTGGTAACTTAACTTCCATATTGCCCGCTAAGATTTCCATTACTTCTTTAAGCCCTGTTTTAAAAACATATTCTCCTGGACACATAATCCCTAAAGTTTTTCTTTCTCCATCTGGTAAAAAGATCGTTCGACTTGTTACATTGCCATCAAAATATACATTTGCTTTTTTCATTAAAGTTACATTTTCAAATTGTACCATACTCAAGACCCCTTTATTATTTTTACTTTTCTTTATATTCTACAATATATTATTCAGTTTTTCTATCATTTTTACAACCCTCTTAATATATTTTATAAATTATATATAAATTTTCTTTAACTATATTGTTATATTTTTCTCCATTTCTTTTATGATGTAAAAAAGCTGGAGCCTGTGAATATCACTTGCTCCAGTATAAATGCTATTTATAGTAATTACTACATCTAGGATAAATTTTAAAATTCATTTTCTCTTTTTCAACGTATAACTTACAACAATAATATCTATAACGACCATGCTTTTTTATTTTTATTTTGCACCATGTATTCCTACAAGGTAAATATATTTTATAATGTCCCTTACAATCTGTTACACAAGTTTCCTTAAAAAATTTATTCTCAAGTATTATAGTTGCATGCTTTACAGGTTTCCTAGTACAAGCATTATAAATATATCCTTCCAGTCCCTGACTGCTACACATATCTCCACATATTTTATGACAATAAACATTTACACACTGCACCTTACATTTAGGATTTGGATCAATTTGAGTCTCTCCATAATATATTTTCATGTCAGCCTCCATAATATCTAAATCAAACTATGAATTTACTTGTACAATCTTATTTGCCTTAATAACATAAGTTTGAGTCGCATCTACATTTGTAAAAGTATACGTACCAAATGAATCTGAAAGTCTAGAATCAACAAGTGTAACGCCACTTGAACTCACCACAAATAGGCCAACAAATGCATCAGCTATACCAACCGGAGGATTACTTCCTTCAACTATAACACGACCCGCAATAGTCGTTATATTGGTGTTATCACTGTCTAATGTAAATGTTACTGCTCTTCCTACAGAAGTAGTTGGTATGGTTACTTCCTGTATTTGCGTATTATATCCTTGTTTACTTGCTGTAACGGTATAATTCGTCCCTGCGGTAAATCCATCATAAACTATAAATGATCCATCAACTCCTGTGACTGCTGTCACACTATTTCCTCCGCCTACAACACTTATATTTGCATTCTCTATCCCTGCACCTGTTTTAGCATCTACTACACGCCCATATATTGATAATACATCTGTTTTATCAGTTAATAAAAGTAATAATGACACGGTTTCTGTATTGGTAAATATAGCAACATCTGAGAATGAATTATATCCTTCTAAACTTGCTACTACACGATACATAACATTTTTTTCGCCTTGAAATACTAAGTTATATGTCCCAACTTGAGTGCCTACTGTTTTACTAATATCCTCTGCTAGTAATGTACCATCAGGTCCATACACTACTACATTAGCACCATTTACAGGTGTTGGATTAGCTGTTGTTCCTGTATAAACAACACCTGTAATAGTGAGTAGTACCCCATTAAAATTTGTCAATGGAAGAGAGGGAACTACTGTTATACTATTATCAGCTACTGTCTGATTGTCACTTGAATTCAATAAATATGTTTCTGTGTACTGCGCCACAAAACCACTTCCTTTCTCATTTACTACCATAGTATGTTTTATTTCATTAATTGTGACAATCCTGCCCATCCTTTCTTAAATGAAAAAAGATGAGTATACGCTAATACTCATCTTTTAATTACCTTATAAAAAATATAAAACAATACATACACCCAATTCTGCTAGTTCACAAATACAGCCTAAAACATCACCTGTAATGCCATCTATTTTTTTATATACACTTTTTTCAAACCATTTTAAAGCAATAACTAATACCCCTAATAAAATAATTACTTTAATTAATATGGCTAATGTATCAAATAGTGCTATTGTTCCTATAACAATTATCATTGCTGTACTTAATGCAATTCCAAGACAGCAGTTACTCACTTTACCAATAAAGATATTCCCCATGCCATGAGTTCTAGGGGTTTTCCCTTTATAACAGGCTAGGACTTGCATTGTTCTTGCTATAACAGGCATAATAATCACTACCCACAGTTTATTTTGTTGTAATAAACTCATTAAAAACCCTAACTTTAATAAAAGCACTAACATAACACTTAACAAAGCATTTGTACCCACTCTAGAATCTTTCATAATCTCTAAAATACGTTCTTTTTCCCTGTAACTATATAAACCATCAAAAGTATCACCAAGTCCGTCTAAATGCAGCCCACCTGTTAATAAAACTGTTCCTACTAAAATAAGTATCGCTACAATAAAATCATTAAAAAAATACTGCCCTATATAACCTATAAAGTAATAACATATACCTAAAATCAAACCTACTAATGGAAAATACTTTATACTTTCATGAAAATCTTCTACAAAACCAATATTTATATTAATAGGAATTCGGGTAAGAAATTGTATAATACCAATAAACTTTTTCATCTTATATTTCTCTCCCTTTAATTTGCATCGGTATACCACTCACTACAAAATATACCTCATCTGCCGCCCTAGCAATAAGTTGATTCATACGTCCTATAATATCTGTATAAATACGTGTCAGTTTATTAGCTGCTACAGGGCTCATCCCTATTTCATTGGTCACAATGACAAAATATAAATTTGTTTGTTTAATCGCTTCAATAAGCTTTTCAAATTCTTCTTTAATACTTTTCTCAATTTGATTTGCCTGCTCTGGTGTAATTTGGTCATAGTCTATATTCTCTTTAAACATTAAGTTATTTACCATTAATGTCACACAATCTAAAATAACAGTCTCATTCTCTGCTGCAACTTCAGGAATACTTGCATAAACCTTTTCATAAGTTTCATAAGTTTTCCACTCCCTAGGGCGGCTTTCCCTATGTTTTTTTACACGATCCTTCATTTCTTCATCAAAAGGAATACTTGTTGCAATATATGCTGTTTTATTATTTTGCATCTTACATAAACTTTCTGCAAAACTGCTTTTACCGGACCTTGCACCTCCAGTAACTAAAACTAATTTACTCATTTGTCACCTCTATGCTCTCCCACATTTATATTTACTTTTATATTAACAATTCCTTTCTGCTCTTGTGGCCATATTTTCATAAACAAAGTTGGCCGCATCCATAATATTAAATACTAAAATACCACCAGACCCTTCACCTAGTCTCATATCCAAATTTAACATAGCTGGTACACCTAAAAGTTCTAAGGCTCTCTTAGTTCCTGGTTCTGCTGAGTAATGTGAACCTATCATATAATCTCGACTTATAGGACATAAATGATATGCTATAAGTGCTGCTGCATATGAAATGAAACCATCTAATACAATTGGTACACGATAAAGAGCGCCACCTAAAATAGCTCCAGCCATAGCCCCAATCTCAAAGCCACCTACTTTAGCTAAGACATCAATGGCATCTTCTTGATTCGGTTTATTAAGTGCAATGGCACTACGAATGACATTAGCTTTATGTACAACGCCTTCTGGGCTTAATCCTGCCCCCTTACCAGTTACTTCTTTAGGATCACATGCCCCAAAAACTGAAATAATGGCACTAGATGGTGTGGTATTGGCAATGCCCATCTCGCCTATTCCAATTACTTTATAACCTTCTTTTACACAATCGCCTACGACCTCGATACCTACTTCTAAAGCTCTAATCGCTTCTTCTCTAGTCATAGCAGGCCCTTTAGCCATATTGCTTGTACCTTTTCTAATTTTATAATCTAAAACCCCCTCTAATGGTTCATCACATTTTACACCTACATCCACAGCTTTAATATCCACGCCAATAAACTTAGCAAGTGTTCCTACCCCACAAATTCCTTTTGCAAAGTTAGGTATTTGTGCCTTTGTAATCCACTGTGGATCAGCCGCCACGCCTTCTTCATAAACTCCATGATCGCCGGCAAAACCCACAACGACCTTTTTCGAAATATCAAAGCTTGTCGCTTCATAAATGCCTGCTAAGGTACGGCATATATCTTCAAGCTTTCCCATACTTCCTAAAGGCTTACTTAAATTATCTAACTTATCTTGAGCTATTTTCATAGTTTCTTGATTTAATGGTTTTATATTTTCTAAAACTGCTTCTAAATTAGACATTTCCCACCACCTCTATCTGTTCTTATCATTGAACTTATTCTTCTACTCTCTCTTCTTTTTTAGCAAGTGCCATAACATCCTTCATTTTTCCCATAACATAATCATAACCATTAGGCCCATGTGTTTTAGTACATTTCATACAACTTTTAATACCCGTAGCTGTATATTCAAATCCTCCTCCACACTTGTCCCCTAAAGCATATAGTGGACAATAACAGAAAAGACAATTAAAGGTGTCTTTATCTTTTATCTTATGACATGGAAAGTATTCACACGCTTTGTTTTGAAAAAATTTATAATTTCCCATATTTATTTCCTTTATTACTTCTTGATAATATATAGAAATCATATGCCTCAGGTGTTGCATATGATTTCTATGGTTTCCATATTTACATTTATTTTCTTAGCATTGTTTCATCTTTTTAGCTAATTCTTTTGCAAAGTATGTGATGATAATTGTTGCGCCTGCACGTTTAATAGACATCACACTTTCATAAATGGCATCTTCACTTAAAAGGCCATTTTTCACAGCTAACTTAAGCATTGAGTATTCTCCACTTACATTGTAAGCTGCAATTGGCATATTAAAGTTATCTTTAAAGCGTCTAATGACATCAAGATATGAAAGAGCTGGTTTTACCATGATGATATCTGCACCTTCTTCACAATCTAATGCCCCTTCACGTAAAGCTTCATCACTATTAGCTGGGTCCATTTGATATGTTTTTCTATCCCCAAAGCTTGGCGCTGAGTGGGCTGCTTCTCTAAATGGGCCATAAAAGCTAGATGAATATTTGGCACTGTATGCCATAATTGATACATTCATATAGCCAGCTTCATCAAGTCCTTTTCTAAGGGCTGAAATACGTCCATCCATCATATCCGAAGGTGCTACCATATCCGCACCAGCTTCTGCATGGCTTACTGCAATCTTTGTAAGATATTCAAGTGTTTTGTCATTATCTACATAACCTGTTTCAGTTAAAATACCACAATGTCCATGACTTGTATATTCACACATACATACGTCTGTAATAACGAACATCTCTGGATCCCATTCTTTAATGGCACGTACAGCTTTTTGTACGATTCCATCATGTGCAAAGCCTTCTGAGCCATATTCATCTTTATGATTTGGAATACCGAATAAAATGACATAACGAATCCCTAAGCTTTTAAGCTCCAGGATTTCTTCTTTTAAACGGTCAATTGAAAAATGATATACATCTGGCATAGATGAAATTTCTTCTTTGATATTTTCCCCTTCAACTACAAAAAGTGGATAAATGAAATCTTCTACCTGAAGCACTGTTTCACGTACTAAATTACGGATTGCCTGACTACTTCTTAATCTTCTTGGTCTTTTAATCATCTTCGTATCCTTTCTTATATATAGTGTTATTTAATTAATCATTACTAATTGTTTCTAATACACTTTCAATTTTAGCTTCTGGTGACTGTTTATACACACTCATACCTAACTCTCTCATCTTAGCTGATGTAATTTCACCTATTGAGATAAGCTTCACCCCTTCTAATTTCGAGATATTTTCACTTCCTAATATTTCCATAAAATAGCTAGCTGTAGAAGCACTTGTAAAGGTAATATAATCTACCTCTTTATTTTCTAATAAAGTCACAAGTTCATTGCGTCTTTCTTCTAAACTTCCTACTGCTTCTAATCCATTAATAGAAGTTTGTGTATCCATTACTGTCTCATATACTGGTGCATATGTCAGCTCACAAATCTCATTTAATGAATCTCTTAAAAAATCTCTAGCATTTGCAGCTTGTGGTAATAAAACTTTATCTTCTTTTTGAAGAACCTTTTCAAGACTCATATATAATGATTCTGCCACAGCTTTTTCTGGTACAATATCTGCTAAGATTCCTTTTTCTCTAAGTACCTTTTCTGTAATAGCACCTATAGCCGCTACTTTCACATTGCCTAATGCTCTTAAGTCTTTGCCCGATTCAAGTAAAACTTTAAAGAATATTTCTACTGCATTTTGACTTGTAAACACAATATAGTTATAAGTATCCATTTGATTTATAGCTGTTTTTAAAACAGTTTGATCTTCATTTTCTTTAATATAAATTGTAGGCAGTTCAATGGCTTTTCCGCCTTCATCTTGAATACGACTTACAAGCTGACTGCTTTGTGTTCTGGCGCGCGTTACCATGATACGTTTGCCAAAGAGAGGTTTATTTTCAAAGAAGTTGAGCTTGTCTCTATATTTCACAACATCCCCTACTACAATTAACGTAGGTGGTTTCACACCTTCTTTAAGGGCAATTTCATAAATCTCTTCAAGGCTGCCTGTTACCACACTTTGATTATAACGTGTTGCCCAGCTAATAAGGGCTACTGGTGTATCCTTGGCTTTACCTGCTGCCATTAACTTAGTGGCAATTTTATTTAAGTTTGCAACACCCATTAAGAATACTAAAGTCCCTTTTAACTTTCCTAGAACCTGCCAATCGAATTCATCATTCTCATCTTTTAAATGTCCTGTAATCACATGGAAAGAGGAAGCCACGTCACGGTGCGTAATTGGAATACCCGCATAACATAAACCACCAATGGCTGATGTAATTCCTGGTACAACTTCGAAATCGATGCCTCTCTCATAGAGATATTCACCTTCTTCTCCACCGCGTCCAAATACGTAAGGATCTCCGCCCTTAAGTCTAACTACAATTTTACCTTCTGCTGCTTTACGTGCAATTACTGCATTAATTTCATCTTGTGGTAATGTATGATTACTAGAAGCTTTGCCTGCATCAATATATTCACACCCTGCTTTACCTTGTTTTAAATATTCACTATTTGCTAAACGGTCATATACGATTACATCTGCTTTTTGTAAGCATTCCAAAGCTTTTAATGTTAATAATTTATAGTCCCCTGGTCCTGCTCCAATGAGGTAAACTTTACCCTTTTTCATTCTTAAATGCCTCCCTTACCTCTTCTGCTAACTTCTTGCCAATTAATACGGCTTCATCTTTATGTCCAGTTAAGCTTTTCTTAATTAAAATCGTTCCTTCTTCATCACCATAGAGTCCTGTTAAAGTAATATTTTCACCCTCTACTTTACAATACGCACCTACTGGGATATGGCAACTTCCCTCTAGAGTATCTAAGAAACTACGTTCTGCTTCTACTTGAATTTTAGCTGTTTCATCATATATAGATTTCATAAGGGCATCAATATGTGAATCATTTTTACGCACTTCAATGGCAAGTACCCCTTGTGCTGGCGCTGGAAGAACTTCTTCTGGTGATAAATAATAACTAATTTTATCTTCAAGTCCCACACGTTTAAGTCCAGCCGCTGCAAGTACGACCCCATCTAAGTTTTCTGTTTCAATCTTACGGATTCTTGTATCCACATTGCCTCTAATTGGTACAATATTTAAGTCTGGTCTTAAAGCTAAAAGTTGATATTTTCTACGTTTACTTCCTGTGCCAATTGTTGCGCCTTGTGGCAAATCTGTAAGTGTACTATAGCCTTCTTTTAAAACTAATGCATCACGCATATCTTCCCTTGGTGGTGTATAAGAAAACTTAAGACCTTCTGGCAACTTAGATGGCATGTCTTTCATACTATGTACAGCAAGATCAATGCTGCCATCTAAAAGTTTAAGTTCTATTTCCTTTGTGAATAATCCTTTATCACCTATTTTATCTAATGGGATATTTTGAATCATATCTCCCTTAGTTTTAATAATCTCCACTTCAAATTCTACACCTGGATTATGTGCTCTTAACTGATTCACTACCCAGTTTGTTTGTGTAAGTGCAAGTTTACTACCTCTTGTCCCAACTTTAACTTTCATATTTACTACCTCTCTTTATTCAAGTCAAATAACGTCTCTACAATCTGTGCATACTGCATTTTTTCTTCATGATCCTTTGTGCCTCTAAGCTTTACGATAGGCTCTCTTATAACCTTTCTAAGGGCACTTAAAAGATACTTATTAATCATTTCCTGATCTTCTCCTGAAAGGCTTAATTTCTTATTAATTTGATGCATTGTATTTTCACCAATCTGCTCACATCTTGCATTAAGTCCCCAAATAATAGGGTCCATACGTAGGGCTTCAAGCCACACATTAAGCTCTTTCATCCTCTCTGCTATCATCATTTCTGCCTGACCTACTAACTGCTGTCTTAAAGCATTATTCGCTTCAGAAACAGCTTTTAAATCATCGATATCATATAAATACACATCTTTGATTTCTCTTACTCTTGGATCAATATCTCTAGGCATGGCAATATCCATCATATAGAGTGGCTTTTCCCTCTTTGTAATATGCTCTTTTTTTAAGAGCACATGTGGGGATGCTGTTGCGCTAACTACGAAATCTACATCGCCCAATACGTCATAACGATTTTCATAACGAATAGGTGTAAGCCCCTCGTACTTATCAGCTAAAGTTTCTGCTCTTGCATGGGTACGATTAGTCACATAGATTGTCTTTACCTTTTCTGCTTTAAGATATTTAATAGTAAGCTCATTCATTTTACCCACACCAATAATGAGTGCTTTTTTATCTTCCAAGCTACCTTGTAACTGTTTTAAAAACTTAACAGCAATATGACTTACAGACAATGGATGCTGCGACATTTTCGTTGTACTTTTGATCTCTTTAGCCGTTGTTACTGCTTCACGAAATACTTTATTAAGTACTTTTTTACTTGTTCCTTCTGCCATAGCTAAAGTATGGGCATCTTTTACTTGGCCTAAGATTTGGTCTTCACCTATAACAATAGAATCTAATCCTGCTGCCACACGATATAAATGGGATATAGCTTCACTACCTATCTTTTCAAATAAATACTCCTTAATACGAGGTGCATCAAAATAGGTTCTATAAAACTCTTTCACAAGTTCTACCTTATCTTCTATCTCTCTATCACAAATATAAATTTCACTACGATTACAAGTAGATAAAATAATACATTCTGTAACACCTGCTACTTTAAAAAAGTTTAGGCCCTCAATTTTTTTACGCTCTGTAAACGCCACACACTCTCTTATCTCAATAGGGCAAACCTTATGATTTACCCCTATTACTGCAATCTCCATAGTGCACCTCCTTCTATATCATTTCTTAAAAAGACTTTATTGCCCCATTTAAGCTCCTAAAATTCTTTTAAGAAATCATATAAACGGTATAACTTATCTATGTTATATGATGTACAATTCTTGTCTACTTTAATAGGCATGGTAAATAGCGCTTCCTATCTACCATGCTATCCTTTATGTCCTTTTTTAAGAACCTTGTTATCTATTTAATTTCTTATTAATTAAGATTGTAGAGAAGTATGAAATCTTATCTTTAAGCCCTACTTCTTTTAAATCCCTGTAAACTGCTTCACTTTCTTGTGATGAATTACTTACTAAAATAGCATACTCTAATAAATTATTTTCTTCAATCTTAGCAATAATCTTTTCAAAGTTTCGATAAACTTTCATTAAAACTAATGAATTATAATTTGCTAAAGCATAATCTAGCTTTTCTTCCGCTGTTGTACATGGTAACACAATAAGTGGCTCTTTATCCATAACTAATGGAAAATTTTGGTTAGATGCAATATGTGAAAATGATGAAATACCAGGAATAGTTTCTACTTCAATTCTCTCTTGTAAACGTTCCATAATATAAACGTAAGTACTATAAATCATAGGGTCTCCTAATGTAATGAATCCTACTTCTTTACCAGCTTCTACATCTTTTACAACTTCATCAGCTATGGCATCCCATGCTTTTACTTTTTCCTCAGTATTAAAAGTCATTGGAAAATGTCTTGTTTTGATTTCTAAATGATTATTTAAATGTGGTTTAACAATGGATAATGCTAAACTTCCTTCATCTTTACTAGATTCAGGTGTATATAAAATATCTAATTGATTTAAAACGTCTACAGCCTTAAGTGTTAAAAGTGAACTATCTCCAGGGCCTGTACCAATGCCATAAAACTTTGCCATATTCTTTCTCCTTTTATATTCTTGTTTAAGCAATACTTTCTTTCGCGTGTGTAATGAAACGTTGTTGTACACCTTCATATTCACCTAAGCCTTTGAAGATAATTTCTACTTTATAACCAGCTGCTTCAAAGCGTGTTTTCCATGAATCTTCTTCATCACTGGCCATATCATTTGTTGCATGATCCCCTGCTACTAACATAAATGGTGTAAGATAGATTTTTTTGATATTGTCTCTTTTAAGTCTTTTAAATACTTCATCGATTTCTGGATAACCTTCTACAGTTCCTACATAAATCCTCATATCTTCTTGGTCAAACATATAGTCAAGGGCGCAATAAGCCGAGTGAGCTGGATGCTCTGTTCCATGTCCCATAAATACAATTCCTTCTCCCTCTTTAAGCTCTGGAAGTTCTTGTTTTAAAAGTGCTACAGTTTCTTTGTAGTCGTTAATAAGTGTTAAAAGTGGACGTCCTAATGTAATCTTTTTAAATTTATCTTTGTATGCTTCTACTTGGTCTTTAATCTTTGTATATTCATCTCCGCAAATAATATGTAATGATTGTACAACGACTTCTTCATAACCTAATTCATAAATTCTTTGAAGTGCTTCTTCTGGATTATCAATTACAAAACCTTCTTCTCTTGCAATCTTTCTAATCACCATACCTGATGTATAAGCTCTAAAGAAATCATATCCTTCAAACGCTGCTTTAATTTTATTTTCACATGCTACAATTGTTTTTTCTCTTGTCTCTTGATAACTTGTACCAAAACTTACTACTAATACTGCCTTTTTCATATTGCTTCATCCTCTACTTTGTGATTAACTCCCCAACCTAATTCATAACCGCTTAAATTAGGTTAAACTACCTCCAGTTATAAAATGGATTATACTGTATAACCTCTAGGTGTAATCATAAGGTCTTCGTGAATAAATGTACTCTTATTACCGATTACAACCATAGTTGTCATATCTACTACTTCATAATTCATTGTGTCAAATGTACAAATAATTTTTTCTTCACCTTCACGACCAGCATCTTTAACGATTCCTACTGGTGTATCACCTGATTTAAATTCTCTCATAAGATTAAACGCTTTTTCTAAGTGATCTTTACGCCCTTTACTTCTTGGGTTATAAAGACAAATTACAAAGTCAGCTTCTGCAGCCAATCTAAGTCTTTTTTCAATCACTTCCCAAGGTGTTAAAAGGTCACTTAAGCTAATATGACAGAAGTCATGCATAATAGGTGCACCTAAAATACCTGCTGCTGCAATACTTGCTGTTACCCCTGGAATAACTTTTACTTCGATTTTAGTTTCTTCTTTTGTAGCAAGCTCTAAAATAAGACCTGCCATCCCATAGATACCACTATCTCCACTACTAATAACTGCTACATTTTTACCTGTCTTAGCAATCTCAATGGCTTCTTTACAACGCTCAACTTCTTGGCGCATGCCATTTTGCATTACTTCTTTGCCAGTTAACATATCTTCAATTAATTTAATATAAGTTTTGTATCCTACGATAATATCAGCATTTTCAATTGCTGCAATTGCTTCTAATGTCATTGTTTCTTTGCCGCCTGGGCCGATTCCTACTACTGCAATCATTTCTAAATCCTCCTGATGTATTTTGTTTTATAATTACTTTTACTATTAATTTAAATTAAGGTCTAAATTCATGTTTGAAATGTTTATCATAGAGTTTTGAGTAATTGTACTCTTTTCCTAAAAAACGCCCTACCATAATAAGTGCTGTTTTATTAATACCAGCTTCTTTTACTTTCCCTGCAATATCTTTCAGTGTGCCTCTAATTTGCTTTTCATCTTCCCATGTTGCTTTATAAACAACAGCCGCCTCTGTATCTTCTGGGTAGCCACCTTTAATAAGCTTTTCTACAACCTTTTCAATACCTTGTGTAGATAAGAAAATTACCATAGATGTTTGATGCTGTGCATAAGACTCTAATGATTCTAATGGTGGTACTGGCGTTCTACCTTCCATACGTGTAATAATAACGCTTTGTGAAACTTCTGGTACTGTGTATTCTACACCTAAAGATGAAGCTGCTCCTAAAAATGAGCTTACCCCTGGAATACAGTCATATCCAATATCATATTTTGCAAGTTCCTCTACCTGTTCACGGATTGAGCCATAAATTGAGAAGTCTCCTGTTTGTAAACGTACTACTGTTTTACCTGCTCTTATGCCATTTACAAATACTTCTGTGATTTCATCTAAATTCATATACGCACTATCATGAAGCTCACAGCCCTCTTTACAGTAATCTAATAATTCTTTGTTAATTAATGAGCCTGCGTAAACTACTACATCTGCCTTAGTGAGCATTTTATAGCCTTTAAGTGTAATCAATTCTTTATCTCCAGGACCTGCGCCTACAAAATGTACTTTATTCATTTTGTTCTCCTTCTACTGTTTATTTTTATGTCTATTTTTTAGTTGCTTCGATTAAAAAGATAGGGTTAAAAGGTTTAAAGTATTCCCCTTTTCCTAGCTTGTCTAATTTACTTACACTAAGCATTGTTGCATCAATATCTTCAAAACCATATTTTCTAAATAACTTTAAGCATTCATTAAAAGTATCTAAGATAATAAAGTTGGCTACGATTCTGCCACCTTCATTTAAAAGCTCATGACACCATTTAATAATTTCTTCCAAGTTACCACCTGTACCACCAATGAAAATGCCATCCATTTTTTCATCCAGTTGAACTGGTGCATAGCCTTCTAAGATTTCCATATTATTAAGTTCAAATTTATCTCTATTTTGTTTAATCAGTTCTATAGCTGGCTCTTTGCATTCTACGGCATAAACTTTCATTTCATCATAAGTTCTAGCTACTTCTACGCATACGCTGCCAGTTCCTGCACCTACATCTAAGAATGTCTTCTTGCCTTTTAAATCTAATTTATTAATAGCAATAGCTCTTACTTCTTCTTTTGTAATAGGTACACCTCCTGTAATAAATTCACTATTTTTCATCGACTATCACCACCACATTCATTTCATAACTCTTTGTTTCCAAGACCTCTTCTGGTTTCAGTCTTGTAATACGTTCATTGTCATAAGATAGATTTTCGCCTATCCACATCACCTTATTTAAACCACGTTTGATAATTTCTCTAGCAATTTCATAAGGTCCGATTTTATCATCTGTTACCATCGCTACTTTTTCATGAGCTAATATAAATGGGAAGTTAGGTACTTTGCCATGACTGCTTGTAATATACACATCATTCATATTCATGGGTATTTGGCTAAACATATAAGTCGTTGCACTAATGCCTGAGATAATCTCAAAGCTGCCTTCTTCTAACTGCTCGCTTAAATACTTACCAATGCCATAAAGCATAGGATCACCTGAAGCAACTACAGTGATTTCTTTATCTAAATAATTGTCTTTGATAAACTGCAATATTTCCTTTAAGTTATTACCTATCTCTAATGTTTCACCCTTAAACATACCTTCTAAACTTTGTAAGTTCCTTTTGCCACCTATTAAAACATCACTTTTGGCAATAGTTACCTTACCTTTGTCTGTAATAAGTTTTATATTTCCTGGACCTAGACCTACAATATTAATCATTGTCTGACTCCCCTTCCTCATCTATTAAAGGTGTGTAATCTTCTAAGAGTACATCCACACTTTGGGACCTAGCAAGTTCTTCTCCCGCCATAGTAAATAGGATGACTCCTACATTTATGCTTTCTTCTTGTAAGTGCATTTTACATCGCATCTCACATTTATCTGCAAGAATCTGATACACTTCCTGTAGTCCTTCTCTTTCGATAATTTCCAAGGTAGCTTCTGTGGTTAAACATTTCTCTATTTCTTTGAGGACTTTATAACTTGCCCCCATTAATGCTAAGTTGGCAATCATAATCTCGCTTCTTGCATCTGCCACCCTACTTTGGGTATGAAAAATACCTGCTGCTACTTTAATGAGCTTTCCGAGATGCCCTGCTAAAACAATGTTTTTGAATCCAATACGTTTGCATTCCATAAGCATATAGCTTACAAAGTTACTCATACGCACCACATGCTTACTATCAACTTTTAAAACATTACTCACAAAACGTTCACCATGATTTCCTGGTACTAAGATAATATCTTCCATACCTTGAGCCTTCTTCATTTCAAGTTCTATAGAAAGTGAACGCTTCCAGCCTTCATCAGACATAGGTTCTACAATGCCTGTTGTCCCTAAAATAGAAATGCCACCCATAATCCCAAGCCTTGGATTAAATGTTTTCTTAGCAATTTCTACCCCTTCTGGTGCTGAAATGACAACCAGAATGCCTCTATCTGACCCAATGACACTTCGTACTTCTTTATAAATCATCTGACGTGGCACTTTATTAATGGCTGCTTCACCCACTGCCCCATCTAAACCTTTTTGTGTAATACGTCCTACGCCAATGCCACCATCTATAGTAATTTCATTGCCTTCTTGCCATTTCACAGTGGCATAAATCATCATCCCATGTGTGGCATCCACATCATCTCCACCATCTTTTTGAATCGCACAAGTAACGCTATCTGCCTTCCTTGTAATGTGATGTACTTTTAGATTTAAGACGATGCCCTTAGGCGTATCAATTTGTACTTCTTCGATATCTTCACCAGTGAGCAGCATAAGCGCTGCCGCTTTGGCAGCACCTGTGGCACTACTTCCTGTTGTATATCCTCTACGATATTTCTTCCCGTCTACATATACGAATTCTTCCATTGTCTTCTCCTTGAAGCCTAAGTCTGATTATAGACTATATACGATTGCATTAATGATAGCTGCTGCTAAGTTGCTGCCACCTTTACGTCCTTTCGAAAGAATATATGGAATATCTGTTTGTTCTAAAGCATCTTTCGATTCAGCGGCGCCAACAAATCCTACAGGTACGCCTACTACCGCATCTACATCTAATCTCCCTTCAGCTTTCATTTCCATTACTTTATAAAGTGCTGTAGGGGCATTTCCTAATACGAAAATTTTACGTCCTTCCTGAGCTGCCGCATATTCTACTGCTGCCATAGAACGTGTCATTTCTTTTTCCTTTGCCATGGCACTTACTGTTTCATCACTTACATAACATTTTACTTCTACACCTAATGCTTTAAGTCTTGTTTTATTGATCCCACTTAAAGCCATGTTTGTATCTGTATAAATTGTTGCACCATTTAAAAGGGCATCTTTAATGGATTCTACTGCTGTTTCAGAGATTTTAAGAATATCTAAGTATTCAAAGTCTGCTGTTGTATGAATAGCACGTTTAATAATTTTTTCTTCTACTTCGTTTTTAAATTCATATCCTGGTCTCATTTCATCAATAATGCCTTGAATAATTTCAAAGCTTTTTGTTTCAATGGCCATTGGATTTTTAATATAACTCATGTTTTAATTCCTCTTTCATTGCTGCTATAAGCTGATTATTCTCTATTTTACTTTTAACTGCTACGCGGATAAAATGTTTATCTAACCCTTTAAAATTAGAAGCATCTCTTATAAGCAGATTATGTTTTTCAAATAAACTCAATTTAAGTTCACTTGCCGTCTTTTCAAGTAACTGTATTAATATAAAATTAGTTGCTGTTTCATATACTTTAAGCCCTTTAATCTCATTTAAAGCACTGAGCATACGTTCACGTTCTTTAATAAAGTAAGCTTTACTTTCTTCAATATAAACTTTATCTTCTAATAGCTTAGGTGTTAAAGCCTCTGCAAAACTGTTAACTGTCCAAGGTTCTTTATAATCATACATGGCTTCTAATAATGCCTTATTACTAGTCACGCCATATCCTAATCTTAAGCCCGGAAGCCCAAAGAATTTAGTAACAGCTTTAATAATGATTAAGTTCTTATATTCACTTATTTTATTTACTAAGCTTAGCTGTCCCTCTTCTGCCACAAACTCCATAAAGGTTTCATCTACAATCAAAAGTTTTTCTTTTGCTTCTAGAATTTTTATAATTCCTGTAAGGTCTTGTACATGCCCTGTAGGATTATTTGGATTACAGATAAATAAAGCATCTATTTCATCTAAGCTTAATACAAGTTTTGCCTGATCTATTTCAAATGTATTTCCTACTTCAGTTAAATACAAATCTTTAATTTGCATCCCACTTAATCGACTGCTACGTTCATACTCCGAAAAGGTAGGATTCATTACACCTAATGTGCCACCTTGTAACTTATTGTTTAAAGCTTTCATAAGTAAATACATGATTTCCGTTGCACCATTACCTACTATGATTTCTTCCGCCTTTACACCTAAATATGCAGCAATAGACTTTCTAAGTGCTGTATAGTGAATATCTGGATAAGCCTTAGCATTTTGTAAAGCTTCGTTTAATATTTCTTCTAAGCCTTCTGGTACCTTGGGATTAATATTAGAACTAAAATCAATAATCTCCTTTGGATGCTTACCATATAAGCTTGCCATCTCTTCTACATTGGCACCATGTCCTAATGCTTTCATTCATTTTCTCCTTCTTACCTTAAGTATACTTTAAAGCATACTTAAGCCTACTTTTATGCCAATAAAAATAATTAAAGCTACAATTGATGTCACATACATTAGTTTATTGGTTCTTACAATATCTTCACGCTGCGTTTCACGTTTTTTATCACCAATGGTTGGTTTGTAAATCACTTCACCAAAGTATATATTTGTCCCACCTAATTGAATGCCTAATGCCCCTGCTACTGCGCCTTCTGGATAAGCACAATTAGGACTTTTATGATTTTTACGATCTCTTATAGCAATCTTAATGCAGTCCTTTGCACTATAATGCAAGATAAAACTTGCAATCATCATCAAAAATGCTGTAAGTCTTGCAGGAATATAATTGGCTACATCATCAATCTTAGCTGAAGCAAAGCCAATATCACCATACTTCTCATTTTTATAACCTACTGTAGAATCTAAAGTATTAATCGCCTTGTAGGCGAAGGCTAAAGGCGCCCCACCAATACAAGCATAAAATAATGGTGCAATAATACCATCCGTTGTATTTTCTGCAACGGTTTCTACTGTAGCACGCACAATCTCACCTTCATCTAACTGCGTTGTATCACGTCCTACAATATAAGAAAGCTGTTTTCTAGAAGCTTCTATATCTCCTGTTTCTAAAACTTTATAGATTTTAACAGCTTCGTCTTTTAAGCATTTAGTTGCTAAAGTCGTATAGATTAAAAATGCATTGACTCCGAAAGCTACTACAGGATGAATATCCGCTACCTTCACAATGCTCCATACAACTAAATAAGTCATACCTACTGTCACAAACCATAAAACAAAGCCGCCTATCTTAAGGGCTCTTTTACTTTTTGCACACTTTCTCACTTTATCTTCTACAAAACGAATCAGCTTCCCTATAAAACGTACTGGATGTGGAAATTCATAAGGATCTCCAAATATTAAATCTAATATATATCCTACAACTATTTGTAAACTTGCCATATTTATCTCACACCTCTATTTAAAAAATGCGCAAGTGCTTCTAAGTTACTATAGAAGTGAATGTGCAAATATGCAGCTAATGTATTGCCTTTGCTATAGCCTCCACGCCATTTATCTTCTTCTTTAACGTTAGCACCTTTTTGCATAATATAAACGCCTTGCTTCTTACTTTCAAACTCTGAATGGTGGAACTCATGTCCTCTTAAAGTTTCACCTACCTTTGAAAGAATAGTTTCTTCTTGGGCTATGCCATAGCAATAGCCAAAACGTTTAAGTGATTTTGTCATACGGCTTACCCCTTCAAAAATTCCCACCATCTCATAATAGTTTTCATCGTAGTCTATTAAGCCATCTCCTAAATACATTAAACCGCCACATTCTGCATAAATTGGTATGCCTGCTTCATGGGCTTTTTTAATGGCCTCACGCATCGCCTCATTAGCTGCTAATTCTTTTCCAAAGACTTCTGGGAAACCACCGCCAATATAAATATAATCACATTCTGGTAACGCTTTATCATATAATGGGCTAAAGTTTACAATTTCAAGCCCTATATCTTTTAGTAAGTCTAAGTTGTCTGCATAATAGAAGTTAAATGCCTTATCTTGAGCAATAGCAATTTTCTTACCTTTCACTTCTACAAGCTTACTTAAACCAAACTCAGGTTTATAATCCGTCTCGACATCTTCTGTTTCGCAAAGTTCTAGAAGGCGATTAATATTAATATATTTCTCTATTTCTGCCCCTAAGCTTTGGAACTTATCATCTAAGGCTTCCATTTCGTCACTTGGTACAAGCCCTAAGTGCCTAGATGGTAAACTAAAGTTTTCATTTGGAGGGAAGTAGCCTAATACTTCTACCCCGCAATATTTCTCAATAGATTCCTTAACTAATTTGTAATGTCCTTCTGTACGTACGTTATTGGCAATGACGCCACATATATTAAGTTCTGGATCTATTTGCTTATAACCAAGTACCATAGCTGCACTAGAAGCTGCCATAGCCTTAGCATTGATGACAAGGATGACTGGGATATTTAATAATTTAGCCATACTGCTGCTGCTACAGTTATTAATATCTGTGCCCTTTCCATCATATAAACCCATTACGCCTTCTACCACGCTGATATCTGCATCTTGTTTGGCTCTATTAAATAAGTACTTTAACTTTTCCTCTTCTAACATATAAGCATCTAAATTTCTAGAGGCACGTTTTGTAATATGGGTGTGATAAGCTGTATCAATATAATCTGGTCCCACCTTATAAGGCTGTACCACCATATTTCTATTTTTAAGTGCTTGCATAATCCCTAATGATATAGTTGTTTTACCTACACTACTATTTGTACCAGCAATTAATATTTTCTTAGATTGCATTGCTATTCTCCTTAAGCCCTAAAATCTCATAAACAGCTGCCATATCCATATTTTCTCTTACAACTGCTGCTAACTTATCATATTCGCCTTCTTTAAATTCAGCATATGATCCTACTTCACTTTGCACATCCTCTAAGTTTTTCTCACGGCGGATAATATTTAATAAACCTCTTAAGAACTCTGCTTCATCAAAGATTCCATGCATATAAGAACCAATAACATTCCCTTCTTCATTTATACAGCCTTCTAAATAATTTACAGTTTCACCTAAACTATTTTCGATAGTTAAAAGTTCCTGACATGGGCCAGTCTTCTTGCTTACTCCCATATGAATCTCATAGCCTTTTACAGCTTTTCCACCAAGCTCTTTAAGAAAGCCTGGTAAGTTTTCATTAATCTTACCAATTACCTGTGTTGTTACCTTTTCTTCTGCAAAAGTAGTCTCCATATTTAATAAACCAAGTCCATAGCATTCCTTATACTCCCCTTCTACACCTTCTGGGTCATAAATCTTTTGTCCCAACATTTGGTAACCACCACATACACCCCAGATTAACTTACCTTCTTTTTGAAGTTTATGAATCTCAATATCCAGTCCGCTTTCTTTTAAATACATTAAGTCAGCAATGGTATTTTTACTTCCTGGAATAATAACCATATCTGTCTCCCCAATCGATTCACCACGTCTTACATAACGTAGATTTACATCCTCTTGAGTTTCAAACATATTAAAGTCAGTGAAGTTTGAGATATGTGGTAAATAAATTACAGCTATATCTATTGGCTTTGATTTACTACGTTTATTGTTGAAGCTACTTGATAAACTGTCCTCATCTTCTAATTTAAGATATGTATAAGGTATAACCCCTAAAACCGGAATCTTAATAATATCCTCTAACATTTTAATTCCTGGCTCTAAAATTGTTTTGTCCCCACGAAATTTATTAATAATCACACCTTTTACACGTTTACGTTCTTCCTCTGTTAAAAGCATAATTGTCCCTGCTAAAGATGCAAATACTCCGCCGCGATCAATATCCCCAATTAAAATAACAGGTGCATCTGCAATTTCTGCCATTCCCATATTAACGATATCTTTATCTCGTAAGTTAATTTCTGCCGGACTTCCTGCTCCCTCTATTACGACCACATCATGCTTGCTGCTAATGTCCTCATAAATCTCACGAATCATCCCTGCAAGCTCTGGTTTAAACTCATGATACTCTCTAGCGTTCATATTCTTATAAACCTTACCGTTAATGATTACCTGAGATTTACGATCTGAAGATGGTTTTAATAAAATAGGGTTCATACATACTTGTGGTTTCATTCCTGCTGCTTCTGCTTGAAATACCTGAGCACGTCCCATTTCTAATCCTTCATCTGTAATATATGAATTCAGGGCCATATTTTGTGATTTAAATGGAATAGGCTTTAAACCATCTTGCTTAAATATTCTACAGAACGCTGCTGTTATAAGACTTTTTCCTGCATCAGAACACGTTCCTTGGAACATAATACATTTACTCACGTTTGATTCTCCTTTAAATATTTTTATTTTCTATACGAAAAAAGGCCCCAAAAAGGGACCTTCTATTTATATATGCGCACAAAGACATAGCTATTATCTTACTACATATCTAAATTTCTCTCCCACCGAAAGCAATATTTCTTATTTTAGGTAGGTCTCCTGGCTTATGCTTCATCAATATGTTTTCCTTCCCAAGAATATTCTCAGTGGTTTATAAACATATCTCGTCATATACAGTAGCGGGGGCTGCAGTGTTTCACACATTTCCCTGTTACGAAAGCACACTTATTAGTTAAATAATAATGTCTTTACACCTAAAACGCATTTATTCATTTGTAATTCTATTCTAGCATACATTAAATATATTTCAAACACCCTCTGTTCTTTTATCCATTACTTACCGTTTTTCCTATTGTTATACGCTTCACATGCATTTATACTTCTGTATATTATATCTATTAATTATTCGAATACTGTTGTATAATTTAAAATATTTATTATTGTATCTAAGTTTTAGTAGGGGGTGAAACTAGACGTGAATAACCAACTCCATCCAGTATATACGATTGGTTTCTTTACTACAGGAGTTGAACTTGAATATTCTACAATTCTATTTCAAGCTGTTTCTAAAGTAGCCAAAGAATATCAAGTAAACTTAGTAAATTTTTTAGGTGGTTCTCTAAATCCAGATTTCTCATTTCAACAATATAAACACCAATATCAATGTAATGTTGCCTTTGATTATGCTAACCAAGATGTCTTAGATGGTATTATTTTAGCTTCCGGTGTACTTTCTTCTTTTTTAAGTCCAACGGAATATCGTCGCTTTTATTCTAAATTCAGACCTATTCCTATGGTAAGTCTTGGTTCATTTGTTGAAGATGTACCTAGTGTCTATACAGATAACAAAGCTGTATTAAAAGAACTTGTCTCACATCTTATTACAAAGCACCACAAGAAAAACATAGCTTTTTTATCTGGTCCAAGTAGTAACTGTGATGCTTTAGACCGTTACTTAGGTTACAAAGAAGCACTTTACGAAAACAATATTCCTTTTCGTGAAGATTACATACGCATTGGAGATTTCACACCAGATTCTGCAATAGAAGCGGTAAAGGTGCTCTTCGATCAAAGCACGCTTCCTATTGATGCAATAGTTTGTTCTAATGACTCCATGGCACTTACTGTACTTAATGAACTTCAAAAACGAGGTATTAAAGTTCCAGAGGATGTAGCTATAACAGGATTTGATAATATTCACACCTCTGCTTATTGTGTGCCTAGCTTATCAACCATTGAACAACCTTTAGAAGAATTTGCACGAAACGCCTTTGAATTGCTTCTTAATCAGATACAAGGTAAAGCCGTAGAAAATAGACTTATTCCTTGTAAACTTATCATCAGAGAATCTTGCGGCTGTAATTTCTTCTCTGCACCTATGTTAGGTCCTATTTCTGATATTGAAGGTGCTAAATTACTTGCTGATTCACTCCTATCACAGAGTGTTTATTATTTACCGGATTCTACAATTCCTAAACTTCAGGAATTTGTTATACTTATATATTCATTACTATTTTTATCACCAGCACAATTTCCTACACCTAGAGACTGTACAAATCTTTTCTTAAAATGTAAAAACGCCTTATCACCATCTTTAGCTACGACACTTAATCTGAAACATTTCTTAGCCTCTCTAAAAAAAGATTGGCTACTTAGATGTGATGATATCTCTAAGGTAGGTTTTATCAACAATTTATTTGAAAATCTTACAGATGATTTATTTAACGATTCATTAAAGTACTATGGTCATAAAACTAATCGTGTTACCAATAATTTTGCTTTTATTCGACAAGTACTTTTATCTATTACACATAATATTGCCGATCAACATTTGCAGCTTTCTTCTATTGTAGAAAATCTGATTGCTTGTGGTATTCATACTTGTCTTGTTTACCTTTACAATCAAGGCATTACCCACCACCTAACAGATAAATGGCAAATGCCAGAGACACTCTATTTATATATGGGTTATATAGATGATAAAATAATTGATACAACCCATGAAATACCACCTCTAACACCTAATGAAATCGTAACGCATGGCCTCACTAATCGTGACCACCCTTATACTTCTTTTATTCATTCCATATTCTTTGGTAATGAACAACTTGGTATCATTGTGTTAGAGATGCCTTCAGACAACTATGATCTCATTGAAACACTTACACTAGAACTTGGCTGTGCACTTAAGCTTTCTTCTACCTTTAGAATAGAAAAAAGTACTAAGAATAGATTAGAAACCCTTTCCCAAACGGACGAGCTTACAGGACTTCTTAATCGCCGTGGTTTCTTTACTAAAGCCATAGCTAGTTATAATCTAGCCCAGACGCAAAAACGCAAAGGAATTCTATTCTATGCAGATATGGACGGCCTTAAAACTATTAATGATACTTACGGGCATAGCGAAGGTGACTTTGCTATTACAACTATGTCCAAAATCTTTAAACATGTCTTTAAAGATTCTGATACTCTCATTGCACGTATGGGTGGTGATGAATTTATTATCTTCTGTCTTGATAAAGATGAAGGCTACATAGAATTCATTTCAACACAAATTGAGGTTATTTGTAAAAACTTTAATATCACGCATCGTAAATCTTATACCTTTAGCATTTCTATAGGAGGAGTTCCTTTCTCTAGTAATAGTAATCCTAGCTTAGAAGAACTTCTTAAGGCCGCGGATAAAAAACTTTATGGAATCAAAAAACTAAAGAAAGAACCTGTTACTCTTTCTGAATAAATATAGGTATACCTATTAAAAGGGTGTCTAGAGATCAATAATTTCTAGACACCCTTTTAATTTATGTGACTATTCTTCTATAAAACTTTACTAAAGAATAATTTCGTTCTTTCTTGTTGTGGATTTGCAAATACCTCTGCTGGAGCACCCTGTTCAATGATTTTTCCACCGTCCATAAATAACAATCTGGTTCCTACTTCTTTGGCAAAGCCCATTTCATGAGTTACAATCATCATTGTCATACCTTCCTCGGCTAATTCTTTAATAACCTCTAATACCTCTTTAACCATTTCTGGGTCTAATGCAGAAGTGGGTTCATCAAATAACATAACCTCTGGCTTCATGGCTAATGCTCTAGCAATAGCAATACGTTGTTTTTGCCCACCTGATAAAGTATTTGGATACACATCTGCTTTATCCTCGAGTCCAACCTTACGCAGTAGCTCCATCCCTATTTCATCTGCCTCTTTCTTAGAAAGTTTCTTAAGTTTAATAGGTGCTAAAGTAATATTTTCAAGTACTGTCATATGAGGGAATAAATTAAAATGTTGAAATACCATTCCTACTTGTTGACGTACTTTATTAATATTAATATCTGGATCTGTGATATCTAAATTATTAATTAAAATATGACCAGAAGAAACTTCCTCCATTTGATTGATACATCTTAGATAAGTTGATTTTCCTGAACCAGAAGGGCCAATTACTACAACTACTTCTCCCTTTTTTACATAGTCATTAATTCCTTTTAAGACTTCTAGAGAGCCATAACTTTTATATAAGTCTTTAATTTGTATCATACGCTGCCTCCTAGTTTTTGCTATTCAACTTTTTCTCGAGTTGTTTCATAAATAATGTAAGTGTTCCTGTAATCAGTAAATAACATACAGCTACAATTAATAATGGTTGTGCTGCATTATATGTCCTACTAATGATGATATTTCCTGCACGTGTTAAGTCCATCCCACCAATATATCCTACAATAGAAGTTTCTTTAATAAGTACGATAAATTCACTTACAAAGGCTGGTAACATTTGTTTGAAAGCCTGTGGTAAAATAATGTTTTGCATTGTTTGTGTATATGTAAAGCCAAGAGAACGTCCTGCTTCCATCTGACCTTTATCAATACCTTGAATACCTGCACGAATAAGCTCAGACATATAAGCCCCACTATTAATACCGAAAGCAAGTCCACCTACCCAAATACGATATTCAGAAGGTACGCCTGCACATACAACTGTCCATAAAAAGATAACTTGAACAGTTGTTGGTGTTCCCCTGATAATATACACATAAGCACTTGCAATATATTTCAAGATTATTTGTATACCGCGAAGCATACACCATAAAAATCCTGTACGTTTAGTTGGTTTAATAAAACCAATAAGTGCTACAATCACACCAATAATTAATCCTACAATAGCCGCAATGATTGTAAGCCCTAATGTCCATAAGATTCCATTTAAAATTAATTGATAAAAAGCTTCATCAAAGAACGTACTATAAAAATCAAAGTTTTGTTGCCCCAATAAGTGATAAAAGAAATTCTCCATACTGCTGTACCCCATTAACTAATTTATTTATCATTGCTCTTTAAAGTATTTTGCATACATTTCATCATATTTCCCATTTGAGTGAAGTTCTGCTAAAGTCTCATCAATAACTTCTTTAAGTTCTATTTTTCTTCAATAAATGGTACTTCTAAGATTTTAATTCCTTTTTGAGCTTCTACCATACGTTTGGCTGGCTCTTCATCAATAACAACTGCTTCTACTTTTCCATTTACAAGGTCCATAACAGCTAAAGTTCCTTTATCAAAAGGTACACATTTTATATCTTTTTCTTTACTAACAACTTCTTCCCCCGTAGTACCTAATTGTACCCCTACTGATTTACCTTTTAAATCTTCAGCCTTTTTAATTGATTCATCTTCTTCTTTAACGATAATAACTTGTTTTGATATAAAATATGAATCTGAGAAATCCACTTGTTTAAGTCGTTTCTCATTTATAGTCATACCTGCTGCTACAAAGTCTACACTTCCTGCATCAAGTTGTGCAAGTAATGACGCAAACTCCATATCTTCAATCTTTAATTCTTTTCCTAATTTTTCAGCTATCGCTTGTGCTATTTCCACATCAAAGCCTACAATTTCTGTTCCTTCACGATATTCAAATGGTTCAAATTCCGCATTTGTTCCCATGACAATATACTGTTTATCTGTTCCCTTTGAGCTAGCTTCTTGACTTTGACCATTGCCACAGCCAACTATCATCCCCATTAGTAAAGCCCCTGTAGTTAATACTGTTAATGCTTTTAATAACTTACTCTTTTTCATAAAATCGCCCCTTTAATATGATGTATTCTTATTATCATCCTAAAATTCTTAACAAATTATATTTTTTTAAAATATTATTTTTATTGTTATGAATAAGTATACATATATATGAATTTATAGTCAACGATTTTATTTAAACTTTTTA
>CALGWE010000615.1:0-1060 GCA_937935915.1 uncultured Clostridia bacterium | reverse complement strand
GCCACCAGGCACCCACTGAGGCTCACCATTTGAAATGCCGCCCACTCCTTCAAGTGGTACAACGCTAAAGTCAGGATTTTGTTCTAAGAAAGCCTGAATCATACATTCATCTTCTTCTGGTGAAAACGTACAAGTTGAATATAAAATCATCCCATTTGGCTTCAGCATCGTTACAACGTTTTCTAAAATATTGCGTTGTAAATTACAGCAATGTTCTACGCCGTGTGTTTCCCAACTTTTTACGGCATCTTCACTTTTACGGAACATCCCTTCTCCTGAACATGGGGCATCAATTAAGATTTTATCAAAGTAATTGGCCCATTTACTGGCAAGTTTAGGGGCATCTTCACTGGTTACAATAATATTTCTAGCCCCCCAGTTTTCTAAGTTTTTAAGTAAGGCTCTTGCACGAGACGCACTAATATCATTAGAAACAAGGACCCCGCTTTGCCCAAGCTTTGCAGCTAGTTGTGTGGATTTACCACCTGGTGCTGCACAAAGGTCTAAAACTTTGTCGCCTTCTTCAATAGGCATATATGCCCCTGGTGACATGGCACTTGGTTCTTGAATATAATATAATCCTGCATAATAGTAAGGATGTTTCCCTGGTTTCTCATCCGCGCCATAATAAAAGCCATCATGACACCAAGGTACTGGTTTTACTGATTTAAAGGGATTGATTTTCTCCCATTCTTCTAAACTAATTTTAAGAGTATTAATACGAAACCCTTGATATTTAGGTAAATCATAGGATGCTAAATAGGCTTCATATTCGTCTTTTAATAACGCTTTCATTTTATTTTCAAAAGCAACTGGTAACTTCATGTTCTCTCTCCATTAATTCACTGTTCTAATCTCTGTAAGCATTTTTGGCTTAAATCCAATATAATCTGCTGCTACAAGGTGATAGCAGATGCCATTTGCTTCACCTTGTAGTGCTTCTTTCCAAGAAGCTGCATCATGTAAATGACCATAAATCACTTTTGTGACAGGATACTGCTTTAATAATGCTTGAAGAGGGGATGTCATATCCTTGTTGTATGTAGGTGGATAATGCAGC
>CALGWE010000614.1:0-1212 GCA_937935915.1 uncultured Clostridia bacterium | reverse complement strand
ACAGAAAAAAAGAAACTCGGACTAACAACCGTTATTTTTATAGCCTTATTATTAGGTGCAGTAACAGGACTTATATTACATTATTGGGTGCCTGCAGGATACATAAGAGATAACTTGATTATTGATGGTGCATTTTATGTACTTGGAAATGGCTTCTTACGCGGCATGCGTATGCTAGTAGTACCTTTAGTATTTTGTTCAATTGTATGCGGGACAATGTCTATTGGGGATACAAAGAAGCTTGGTAAAGTAGGTGTTAAAACTTTAGTATTTTATATGGTGACAACAGCAGTAGCCATTACAGTAGCTATTACAATTGGAAATCTCATTAATCCAGGACTTAACCTTGATATGAGTGCGATTAAAGTAGCAGAGACAACTGTAGCAGAAGCGAAACCATTTGCGGATGTACTTTTAGATATTATTCCAACAAATCCTATCAGTTCTTTAGCTGAAGGCAATATGTTACAAGTTATTTTCTTTGCCCTTATTGTAGGTGTGATTTTAGGGGGTCAAGGGGAAAGAGTTAGTACAGTGGCTGATTTCATTGCACAAGGTAACCATATTATGATGGAAATGACAATGCTTGTTATGAAGGTGGCACCAATTGGGGTGTTCTGCCTTATTGCGAAAACATTTGCTTCTATTGGATTTGATGGTTTTATGCCAATGATTAAGTATATGGCAGCAGTTCTTATTGCTTTAGGTGTACAATGCTTCGGTGTTTATATGGGTATGCTTAAAGGCTTTACAGGTATGAGCCCAGCGAAATTTGTGAAAAAGTTCTTACCAGTTATGGGATTTGCCTTTTCTACAGCTACATCTAATGCTACAATTCCACTTTCAATTGAAACATTAGATAAAAAGATGGGCGTTTCTAAAAAAGTAAGTTCATTTACAATTCCACTTGGTGCCACAATTAACATGGACGGAACAGCAATTATGCAAGGTGTAGCAGTAGTATTCGTGGCACAAGCTTTTAATATTACATTAACACCTGTAGATTATTTAACAGTTATTACAACTGCCACAGTAGCTTCAATTGGAACAGCTGGGGTACCAGGTGTAGGACTCATTACACTTTCAATGGTATTTGCATCAGTAGGACTTCCAGTAGAAGGAATCGGTTTAATCATGGGAATCGATAGACTGCTTGATATGACACGTACAGCAGTTAACATTACTGGAGATGCAGTATGTACAACAATCGTA
>CALGWE010000613.1:0-2188 GCA_937935915.1 uncultured Clostridia bacterium | reverse complement strand
TAGACTATATTAAAACAGAGGAAGATGCACGTTTAATGAGAATATATGGTAAAGAACTCATTAAACGCTATCATTTCTTTAAGGATGACTTTTATGGTATCGATCAAACGATTATGAAAATCGTAAGATATTTTTGTTCAGCGGCAATGAAAGGTGAAGAATCAAGGCAAGTACTTTATTTAGTAGGTCCTGTTGGAGCAGGTAAATCTTCTCTTATAGAGGCGATTAAACATCTGCTCGAAACAAGTGACCCTATTTATGCCTTAGAGGGTTGCCCAATGCGAGAAGAGCCACTCCATCTCATTCCTAAACATCTACGTCCACAAATTGAAGAATTATTGAACATTAAAATTGAAGGTGATTTATGTCCAGCATGTAAATATCGTTTAATACATGAATTTGGTGGTAAATATGAAGATTTCCCAGTCGTTCAAACAGATTTCTCAGTACGTTCTCGTAAGGGAATAGGTGTTGTACCACCAGTAGATCCAAACAATCAAGATACGTCGGTTCTTATAGGCTCAATTGATATCTCTAAAATGGATTTATACTCAGAAGACGATCCAAGGGTACTTTCTTTAAATGGTGCATTTAATGCAGGTAATCGTGGTATTGTAGAGTTTATTGAAGTATTTAAAAACGACGTTGAATACTTACATACTATGATTACAGCAACTCAGGAAAAAAGTATTCCTTCGCCTGGTAAAAATGCTATGATTTACTTTGATGGTGTTATCTTAGCACACTCTAATGAAGCTGAGTGGAATAAGTTTAAATCAGATCACACTAATGAAGCTATTTTAGACCGTATTGTTAAGATTGAAGTACCTTATTGCTTAGAACTTAATGAAGAAATCAAAATTTATGAAAAGATGCTTCGTAACTCTAACTTTAAGTCTCATATTGCACCACATACCCTAGAAATAGCAGCTATGTTTGCGATTTTAACTAGACTTTCACCATCTGCTAAGGTGGATCCACTTACAAAACTTAAAATTTATAATGGCGAAGAAATCATTGAAAAAGGCACAACTAAACGTATTGATATCTTAGAACTTCGTGATGAAGCAGAACGGGAAGGTATGACAGGTATTTCAACAAGGTTTATTACAAAAGCAATTGATACAGCTTTAGCAGAATCAGATTGTAATTGTATTAATCCAATAGGTCTTATTGATGTGCTTTCAAGAGAAGTTAAAGAAATGACCACAACGGATGAACTTAAGAAGAAATATCTTGGCTTCTTACAAGACACTATCAAGAAAGAATATCATAAGATTCTTGAAAAAGAAGTAACTAAAGCATTCATTCATGGCTATCGTGAACAAGCTGAAGACTTATTTAATAACTATCTTGACCATGCTGAAGCTTTTGCAAATAAAACAAAACTTAAAGATCCAAACACAGGCGAAGAGCTTAATCCTGATGAAGAATTCATGCGTTCTATTGAAGAGCAACTTGGTATTACACAAGCAGGTGCTAAAGGCTTCAGACAAGATGTAACAGCTTATATGTTCTCTATTATCCGTAACGGTGGCAAAGTAGATTACACAGCTTACGAACCACTTCGTGAAGCAATTGAAAAGAAACTTACAGCTTCTGTAAGAGAACTTTCAAGAATCATTACACAAAGTAAAGTAAGAGATAAGGAACAAAATGTTAAATACGATGCTATGGTTGAGGAAATGAAACTAAATGGTTATTGTGATTACTGCTGTAACGTTATTCTAAAATATGCTGCAAACAACTTATGGAAAGACTAGGGTAAGTCTATGACAGCAATTTTTAAAGAGTTTCAACCTCATAGCAGAGATCGTAGCGTGGAAGACCGTAGGAGACATAGGGAACTAGTGGAAAAAAGTATTAAAGAGAATATAGGCAGCATTATTTCTGAAGAAAGTATCATTGGTAAGAGCAAGAATAAAAAGATTAAAATCCCTATCAAAGGGTTAAAGGAATATTACTTTAAATACGGGCGCAATCAGAAAGGGGTTGTGCCCGGTAATGGCCAAGAAGCTAAAGGCAAGAAAATCCCTAAAGGAGATTATGGGGAAGGCAAAGGACAGGGGGAAGAAGGTGCAGGTAACGATGAAGGCGAAGATATCTACGAAACAGAAGTAACCATTGAAGAAGCTATTTCCATGTTGTTCGAAGATTTGAGTTTGCCTTACTTACAGCACAAACAATT
>CALGWE010000612.1:0-2443 GCA_937935915.1 uncultured Clostridia bacterium | reverse complement strand
CTGTAGCAGGAGTTATTCGTGCTTGCATATCTGGAGAAATGTCAAAACCTAATCCAGAAATATTGCCACAATCTATTCACGATTATACTTTAAGTGTAAGTGAAGCTGAAAAGAAATATAATCGCTTTATCGAAAAGTTAAAGGACACTGATGTGCCTTTTGAAACAGGTCAGTTCCAAGCGGATATGAAAGTAAGCCTATTAAATGATGGGCCAGTGACATTATTGCTTGATAGTGAGAAAACTTTTTAAGGCCATAAAAAACAGGATGTAAAATATACATCCTGTTTTTTATATACAAAATATAGTATAGGGTGCAGCTAAAGAATAAATGCTAAGAAGTTGTATCATGATAATAACAAGTGATAGATATGGTAAAAATATAAACAGCATAGTATAATAAACTGATAATATAAACAAAAGTGGAGGTTAAATATGATTGCAAATATGACAGTAGGTATGATACAAGAGCATACATACTTTTTTATAGATGATAAAACAAAACATGGTTTTATAGTTGATCCAGGTGAAGAAGGCGAACGTATCTTAAAATATATCAAGCAAGAAGGGTTCGTTATTGAAAAAATCCTTATTACACATGGACATTTTGATCATATAGGTGCAGTAAGCTATTTAAAAGAAGCTTTAAATGTACCAGTTGTGATTCATACTGAAGGGGAAAAATATCTTGAAGATGCAAGCTTAAATCTTTCAGGTTCATTTACAGGAGGGTTTACATTACAAGCTGATGAGTATGTGAATGAAGGGGATGAAATTGTATTAGCAGCGAATCCAGAAATGAAGCTTTCTGTTATTCATGTACCTGGTCATACTTTAGATGGGGTAGCTTTTTATGCAGCTAAAGAAGGCGTAGCCTTTGTAGGGGATATTATCTTTGAAGGCGCAGTAGGTAGAAGTGACTTCCCAGGTGGAAATGGGGCATTATTATTACAAGGTATTCGTGAAAAAATATTTACATTACCAGATGAAACAGTTTTATGTCCAGGACATGGTGATACAACAACTGTAGGCAGAGAAAAAGCAACAAATCCTTATTTTAATATGGATATCTAGTAATTTATAAGGCGTTTATTTTTAGCATAATTTTATAGAATAACAAAAGAAGAGAGTGAAAAAGTGATTGAATTAAAATGTGTGGGACATTCGGCTGAATATGAAATCACCAATGTCATTAATTTATTTGAACCCTATACAACCAAAGATTATAAATTAGAAGCAATATTTAAGTCACCAGTAGCAACAGCTATTTTATTTGAAGACGATCAAGAAGTTTTTAGAGCTGCTTTTACAGTGACAGAAACTAAAGATGAGCTTAAAAATAAAAAGGTGATGAAACAAGGTCTCAAAAAAGCCGTATATAAAGTGCTAAGCCTTGCAACAGGTAAAGAGATGCCATGGGGAAGCTTAACAGGTATTAGACCAACAAAACTTGTACATGAGCAGTTTAAATATAATCGCAGTGATGAAGAGATTGCAAGATATATGCAGGAAGAATATTTTGTAAGTCCTAGTAAATGTGACATGATGATTAAAGTAGCCAAAGCAGAGCGTGAAATCCTTGCTAAAAATAAGCCTGAGGAAGTAAGTTTATATATTGGGATTCCATTCTGTCCAACACGCTGCGTATATTGTTCATTTACAGCGTATTCTTTAAAAGTAAAAGGTAACTTAGTAGATGCTTACTTAGAAGCACTCTGTAAGGAAATTACAGCAGTAGCCGAGATGAAAAAAGATGCTACAATTCGTAGTTTATATATTGGTGGAGGGACACCAACAAGTTTAAATGAAGCACAGCTTGAACGTCTATTAAAACATGTAGCAGCAAGCTTTGATTTATCTCAAATTGAAGAGTATACTATTGAAGCTGGTAGACCAGATACGATTACAAAAGATAAACTACGTATTATGAAAGAACAAGGTGTAGGACGTATCTCTATTAATCCACAAAGTATGCGCCAAAAAACATTAGATGCCATTGGTAGAGCTCATAGTGCTGAAGATATTAAACGTGTGTTTAATGAGGCAAGAGAACTTGGACATACTGAAATTAATATGGATATGATTTTAGGACTTCCAGGAGAAACAGTAGAAGATGTAGCTTATACTTTAGAAGAACTTGGTAAATTAGGCCCAGAAAACATTACAGTGCATACAATGGCTATTAAACGTGCTTCAAGACTGCGTGAAGAACTTCGTGAAAGTGAAGGGAATATCATCTTAACACAAGGTGAAGTGATTCAACAAATGCTTAACCTATGTGAAGAGAAGATGGCACAATTAGGTCTTGAACCTTATTATATGTACCGTCAAAAAAATATGCTTGGAAACTTTGAAAACGTAGGTTATGCAAAACCAGGTACTGAATGTGTGTATAATATTGAGATTATGGAAGAAAAGCAAAGCATTATTGCACTAGGAGCAGG
>CALGWE010000611.1:0-2442 GCA_937935915.1 uncultured Clostridia bacterium | reverse complement strand
TCGCGGTATGTTTGCCTTTGTTATTTGGGACAGAGAAGAGCAAGTACTCTTTGGTGCTCGTGACCACTTTGGTATTAAACCTTTCTACTATACACTTTTCGATAATAACTTCGTGTATGGTTCAGAAATTAAAGCTATCCTTGAACATCCAGAAGTTAAAAGAGAACTTAATGAGGAAGCTCTTGAAAACTATTTAACATTCCAATACTCAGCATTACCTGAAACTTTCTTTAAAGGTATTTTCAAATTACCACCAGCACATTATTTCGTGCTTAAAGATGGTAAAATGTCAATGACTCGTTATTGGGAACCAGTATTTGATGCCAAAGAAGATACTCTTGAAAACTATGTAGATGCTATTGATAAACAAATGAAAGAATCAATTGAAGCACACAAAATTAGTGATGTAGAAGTTGGTTCATTCTTATCAAGTGGCGTAGACTCAAGTTATGTAGCAAGTTGCTTTGGTGGAGATCATACTTTCACAGTAGGCTTTGCTAACGAAAAATATAATGAAATCAGCTACGCTGAAGAACTTTCAAAAGAAATTAACATCCCTAATACAAACAAGGTAATTACTCCAGAAGAATACTGGAATGTACTTCCTAAAGTACAATATCACATGGATGAGCCTTTAGCTGACCCGGCAGCTGTGGCATTATACTTCGTTTGTCAGCTTGCTAGTCAAACTGTAAAAGGTGTACTTTCTGGAGAAGGTGCGGATGAATTCTTCGGTGGATATAATATCTACAAAGAACCTCTTGATTCAGCTGGATATCGTAAACTACCAAAAGGCTTAAGACGTTTCCTTGCTAGCATTGCAAAAGCAATTCCATTTAGCTTCAAAGGCAAAAACTTCTTAATCCGTGCAAGTAAAGACTTAGAAGAACGTTTCTTAGGAAATGCTTATATGTTCTCACCTGAAGAACGTAAAAAACTTCTTAAAATCCAAACTAATGCCATTGATCCATTTGAATTTGTAAAACCTATTTACGATAAAGTTCAAGACAAAGATGATATCACAAAAATGCAATATTTAGATATGCACATGTGGCTTGCTGGAGATATCCTCCTTAAAGCTGATAAAATGAGTATGGCACACTCTCTCGAAGTACGTGTCCCATTCCTTGATAGAAAGGTATTTGAAGTAGCTTCTAAAATCCCTACTAAATACCGTGTAAACAAAGAAAATACAAAATATGCAATGCGCCTTGCAGCTAAACGCAACTTACCTCAAAGCGTGGCAAACAAGAAAAAACTTGGCTTCCCTGTACCAATTCGTGTATGGCTTAAAGAAGATAAATATTACAACATCGTAAAAGATGCTTTCACATCTAAAGTTGCTAATAAATACTTCCATACAGAAAGCCTCGTTGCTCTTTTAGATGATCATAGAGCTGGTAAAGCTGATAACAGCCGTAAGATTTGGACAGTATTTATGTTCCTTACATGGTACGATGAATACTTCACAAAAGCTACAGCTTAATATACAAAATAGCCATGAATGAATCCCTTCATTCATGGCTATTTTTACCTCTTTAAACCAATACTATTATTTTTCAATAGTATTGATTTTCAAATACACATTTTTCATTATCACTTATTAATACAACATTAACCACACTTGTGTGGCCTTTTCCTCTAAACTCTAATGACTTTTCTTCAAATTTACTATTATGGAATCTAATTATTTCTTCTTGTCCAGCTCCTATGATATATTCGTCTGGCAATTCATAAGTATATTCTTTTAGAGCTTCTTCCATTCCAAACGCCTTAAAATCTTCCTTAATCATTAAATGAACCTTAAATGGACCTACTGTATGCCTACTACAGTTTTTAACTTTCATATAGCCCTCAGGCTGTGCATACACAATGATTTCCTCTCCTGCTTCTTTATAACTTTCTACAATACCCTCTCTATTTTCTTTCATTCCTTCAATGGACTCTTCATCTATGTAATATTTTTCCCATCCCATCCTTATATTAGATTCTTCTCTATTAAGATAGATGGCATTTAAATCCTTTTGAAAGCTCTTATACACTTTAATTCCTAATTCATTTGCATTTTGAAGGACAACACCTAATAATGCAAGAATTATTACTTGTTTTATAGCTGGATGAAAAAACTTCCTGGCCTTCTTAAGTATATCCCATTGTAATTCACCAATTAATTTAGCCCCACTTACCCATACAACAATCAAAACTATTATTGCACTTGCGTTTATAAATCCACATTCTTTGTATTCTATTGGTGGTATAATACGCTCTATAAACTTTTGAGGATTATTATTACTATGACTTAATAGTATTCCCCCACTATAAAAATGATGATATATATAATCCTATTCTTCAATTGCTTATTTTCTACTTTCTGCATATTCATCTTCCTCATACTTAAATCACCTTAACTTATCTATTAATTTCCCACCAGATTTTAAAAAG
>CALGWE010000610.1:0-1784 GCA_937935915.1 uncultured Clostridia bacterium | reverse complement strand
ATGGAAGGAGTAGATAGTAGGCCACATACTCCCGCGAATCTCTTTGTTATAACTCTCATAAAAAACTCACTTTCAATCCATACTTTTATAGTAAGCGCATGTACATATGAGGGAGTATTCATATTTTTCCCTTTACTATTATGTAAATCCGTACTATTATGGAAATACATACTATTTTTTAGAAAGGATTCCTAATATGACATTTAATTTAAACATTTATAAAACTATGGCATTGGTTTCTCTCATACTTTACTTAGGTAGATTTCTTAGAACCAAGTCATCATTTCTTACTAAATACTGTATTCCCTCTTCTGTTGTAGGTGGGTTCGTGTTTGCACTCTTTATGCTAGCACTTCAAATGACAGGTCTTGTAACAATTAATTTAGATGTAACATTACAAAGCATATTTATGACTACCTTCTTTACAAGTATCGGCTTTACTGCTAGTCTTAAGATTTTAAAACAAGGCGGCTTTAAGGTTGTTATTTTCTTAGGGCTTGCTGCTGCATTAGTTATACTCCAAAACATAGTAGGCGTATCACTTGCTTCAGTTTTTGATTTAAATCCTTTACTTGGCCTTTGTACAGGTTCTATCCCTATGATTGGAGGACATGGTACAGCTGGTTCTTTCGGACCAATGCTTGAAGATGTTGGTGTCGCTAGTGCAACAACTGTTTCCATCGCTTCTGCAACTTTCGGTCTTATTGTGGGGAGTATCATTGGCGGACTCGTGGCTAGAATATTAATTCATGGTAAAAAACTTAAAACTGTACATGATGAAAGTTCTAAAGTGCCACCTACTCAAGTTGGTGATTATAATGAAGAAAATCACAATATTTTATCATTAAAACGCCTTGTCAATGCAGCATGTTTATTATTCATTGCTATGGGAATTGGCTCTGTTGTATCTGACCTTATTCAGCTTACTGGATTTACTTTCCCATCTTATATTGGGGCAATGATTGTAGCTGCAGTTATGCGTAATTTATATGATTTTAGAAACAAAGCCTTTGTTGAGAAAGAAATCGAAACTTTAGGAAGCTTAAGCTTATCATTCTTCTTAACAATGGCTTTAATGAGTCTTAAACTTTGGCAACTCTTCGACCTTGCTTTACCACTTATTGTTATGCTTGTGGCTCAGGTCATTCTCGTAGGCCTATTTGCTTACATCGTTGTCTTTAACATTATGGGTAAAAATTATGAGGCAGCTGTATTTGCTTCTGCAACTTGCGGTTTCGGAATGGGTGCTACACCTAATGCCATTGCCAATATGGATGAGCTTACAAATCGTTACGGCTTCGTACCTACACCTTACTTCGTTGTACCACTTGTAGGTTGTTTATTTATTGATTTTGTAAACTCATTTATCATTACCCTATTTATTAATTTTATTTCTTAATTTCATAAGCTGCATATATTGGTTTTCCATTTCAATATATGCATTGCTGCCTACTTCTAGGGTGCTTAATGCCCCTACTAAGTAGGCTATTTTATTTTCAAGGCAAAGCTGCTCCTCTAGAGCTTTCTTCTTACTTTGTTTCACCTTACAATCTTCTCCCCCACCATAATTTTTAAGGTGTTCCAAATAATCATGTAAGCCATACTCATAACGCTGAATTTTTTTATTTTCAAAAACTAATAGCTTATTACATAATCGCTCTAACATATAGCGGTCATGAGTGATTAAAATAATGGTCCCTGTATAAGTTTCTAGTACTTCTTCTAACTGCTCTCTAACATGTAAGTCAATATGGTTAGTAGGCTCATCTAATATCAGTACTTCG
>CALGWE010000609.1:0-2072 GCA_937935915.1 uncultured Clostridia bacterium | reverse complement strand
TAATTACTCTACAGTAACTGATTTTGCTAAGTTTCTTGGTTTATCTACATCATTGCCTCTAGCAATTGATACATAGTAAGAAATAAGTTGTGTTGGAATTACAGCAAGTACTGGCATTAATAAGTCTTCTGCTACTGGAATGTAAATAACATCATCAGATACCTTTTCAATTTCTGTATTACCTTCTTTAGCAATCGCAATAACGAATGCACCTCTTGCTTTTACTTCTTTGATATTTGAAATCATTTTTTCTTCTAATGCATCTTGAGTTACAACGCAAAGAACTGGTGTGCCTTCTTCGATAAGTGCGATAGGACCGTGTTTAAGTTCTCCAGCTGCGAATGCTTCTGTGTAGATGTAAGAGATTTCTTTTAATTTAAGTGCAGCTTCTCTAGATGTTGTATAGTCTACACCACGTCCAAGGTAGAACGCATTATGTGTATCTTTCATATCTTTTGAGTATTTTTCGATAGCATCTTTGTTTGCTAAGATTGCTTCTACTTTTGCTGCTAATCCTTCGATATTTTTGATAAGTTCTTGATATCTTTCGATTGTTACCTTACCTTTTTTGTATGCGAAGTCTAAAGCAATCATATAAAATGCAATCATTTGTGCTGTGTAAGCTTTTGTTGAAGCTACAGCGATTTCTGGACCTGCCCATGTGTAAAATACATCATGAGCTTCTCTAGCTACAGATGAACCTACTACGTTAGTGATAGCAAGCACTCTTGCACCTTTTGCTTTTGCAAGCTTCATTGCTGCTAATGTATCTGCTGTTTCCCCTGATTGAGAAACTACGATAAGCATTGTGTGTTCATCAATGAATGGATCACTGTATCTGAATTCTGATGCGATATCTACTTCTACTGGTACTTTGGCAAGTTTTTCAATAGCGAATTTACCTACAAGACCTGCATGGTAAGCTGTTCCACATGCTACGATATACATTTTTGTAATGCCATCTAAGTCTTCTTTTGTAAGTTTGATATCATCAAGGTGAATCATACCTTTTTCATCAAGTCTTCTTAAAAGTGTATCACGAATAGCTTGTGGTTGATCATAGATTTCTTTCATCATGAAGTGATCAAATCCACCTTTAGATGCAGCTTCGATATCCCATTCTACTGTTTTAAGTTCTTTTTCAACAACATTGTTATTACCATCATAGATTGTAAGTACACCATCTTTTACATGAATCATTTCATCATTTTCTAAGTAGTATACGTTACGTGTATATTTTAAGATAGCTGGTACATCTGATGCGATGAAGTATTCGCCTTCACCTACCCCTACAATAAGTGGGCTTTCTTTACGTACTGCAACAAGCTCACCTTTATGTTCTGAAGATACTACACCAAGTGCATATGCTCCTCTAAAGATGCTTACAGCCTTACGTACTGCTGCAAGTAAGTCACCTTCATAGTATTTATCAATAAGGTGTACAGCAACTTCTGTATCTGTTTCAGATTTAAATACATACCCTTCTTCTGTAAGCATTTCACGAAGTTGCATATAGTTTTCGATAATACCATTGTGTACAACTGCAAGTGTTTCTGTCGCATTTAAATGTGGATGTGAATTCACATCTGATGGTGCACCGTGTGTTGCCCATCTTGTATGTCCGATTCCGACTGTTCCTTGAATAGGATTTTCAGCTAAGATTTCTTCAAGTCCTGCTAAACGTCCTTTCTTTTTAGCCCAGCTAATTGTATCATTATCATTAACAACTGCAATACCCGCTGAGTCGTATCCTCTGTATTCAAGTTTTGATAATCCATCTACAATGATTTCTGATGCTTGTTTGTTTCCGATATAACCTACGATTCCGCACATAGTTATACATACCTCCTGATTGTTCAATTATTAAAGTACAAAGTTTTTAATCAGGGAAATTCACGATAAGCTTATTGTCCTAAGAATCACTTCTTAGTTTTGTCAGCTTATTAAGGTTGTGATGCCTCTAGAGTATCCGCCGAATTTTCGATAGCTCTAGTCCTCGTCAACTTAACAAAATCATTAAGTTCTGGCGCTTGCTTTTTTCTGTTTCCCTTTTGCTATTATAGCATATTTTT
>CALGWE010000608.1:0-1856 GCA_937935915.1 uncultured Clostridia bacterium | reverse complement strand
TATGTAGATTATGAAACTCAAAAACGTACCGTTAAAGATTCTGCTTACTGGTATCAAACAGTTATTGAATCTAATGGTGAGAACCTTTAATCTATTAATTTATTAATTTGTTAGCTTTTTAATGGTTATATCAAAAGGTGCTGGAACTTTTCATTTCCCAGCACCTTTTTTATCCTTAATATCATGAATATGTTACTTTCCTACAACAGACTCTAATATATCACATAAAGCATTTTTGCTACTTGTATGAGACCTTACAATTGTAGCATTGCTTCTCTCAGCCTCTGCCACCGCACATCTTACCATTTTATGTGAAACTGTATTGGTAAATAGCACAATAAGATCTGGACTGCCTATTTGTTTATCAAAATTACCTGGCATCTGCGTAAATATCTTCGCCTTACACTTATAACTTTTACAAACTGCTTTATATTGACATACCATACGGTCATGTCCCCCAATAATTACAACACTCATTTTATCTACTCCTTATCATTTTATTTTCTGTGACTCTTTCATTTTCTATAATTTACAGTTTACTCTTATTGATAATCATTGTCAATATATTTCATTTTCTTAATGTGGGCATGAAAAAAAAAGCTGTTGCACCCTATGGCAATCAGCTCTTTAAATCATTCTTATCTTCTTTTACCTATTATTATAAAATTCATAAATCTCACGTGCTAATACCTTACTACATTCTGCCATTTTCACTTTAATAAACTGACTGCTTGCTGGGTCTCCTGCATGACCATCTGGGATCACGCTATTATTTTCTACCTTTCCAGACTGCCATTTTTGTATGCCCTCTTCTTCAAAGCATGTTGCTTTTAATGTTTTAGCAATTTCCATATTCGTCAGCTCTGGAAAATATTCTCGCATAGCTGCCGTTTCAAAGGCACCTGCATGGACATCAAAATGATCTTTTAATGCTACTGATATCTCAAATAACTTTTCAAAAGGATAAGGTTTTGCTACAAACACATAATCTTCATCCCCATTAAACCCTTCCCATTTCATATCATCCTCATAAGTCTGCCAACGCACATTTAAGGCATGCTTCTGATTATAGCCCCTAAAAGCCTCTACAATTGCCACCCGATGTGCCACATCTCCATGAGCATTAATAGATAACACTTTTTTAAAACCTGCATTTTCAAGATTCATTAATATATCTTCTATAAGCAGCTTGATGGTTTCAGCACGCATATTAAAGGAACCTGGGAAATTCTTTGTGACCACTTCCATAGCCCCCAATAAAAAGGTGGCGCAATCACACAAGGCATACCTAATCTTGTAAGTTCTTCAGCAATCTGTTCTGCCTCTTTAGTCGCAATATAAATATCTGTCCCTAAAGGCAAATGACGACTATGCTCTTCTATAACCCCTAAAGGTAATAAAACTAAGGCGTCCTTCTGGGCTAATGCCTTTATCTGTGGCCAAGTCATTTCTACCATTGTCTTTTTTAAAATATTATACATTACTTCTTCCCCCTATTCTTTTCCCATTTTTACATATTACTTTAACTGCTCCCCACCAAAGCCCCAATTACCATAAGGTGGATCATTAATGACAATAAACACATCCTCTGCTGGAATCTCTAATCTTTCACCTAATAACCTTGTGATTTCAAAAATCACCTGCTCCTTTACCTCTAGACTGCGTCCTGGAAAAAGGGTTAACTCAATCATACAAAACTGGTTCGTTTTCTCAGAACTTGTCTCAAAATAGTCTGGATCAATTTCATATAATCTTTGAAATCTATCTTCCTCTGGAATACCTAAGCTTAACATTAAGCCTTCATGCACAGCTTGTAAGACCGCTTTTTTATAATCTTTATCATGGCCTTTCATAAT
>CALGWE010000607.1:0-1856 GCA_937935915.1 uncultured Clostridia bacterium | reverse complement strand
TATATTTATTATAGTTACATTATTAGCTGGGGTTATGGGGTATTGTATTGATAACATCGTAGTAGGACAGGAAAAAGGAAACTCTTTAGGAATAGCAGTTTGGATAGCAGCGCCGTTATTAACAGGTATTATAATAAGAGTTGTTAATAAAGATTGGATAGGGTTTGCAATTAAACCGAGAATTAAACACAATTTATTAGGGTATCTTATAGCCTTTTTGACATTTCCTATTCTAACAATGATAGCTATTATGCTTGGAATGATTTGTGGGGTAACTACACTGGGGAAAATCAATGTAGAGGCTGTATTATCATTGTTTATGAGTGGCTTTATAGGTGCGTTTATTAAAAATATATTTGAGGAATTTGCTTGGAGAGGCAATCTTGTACCATTTCTTGAAAGAACTAAGCTGGGTGATATGGGGCTATATGCATGTACTGGTCTTATATGGGGGGTATGGCATGTGCCATATTACATGTTTTTTTTACCAGATAGTGCTTTTGTAAGTAAAGAAAGAGTAATGACGACTATAATAGGAGTAATCCTTGTAGTTGCTATGACGCCATTATTTGTGGAACTTTATCATATTACAAAATCAGTGTGGCCTTGTGTTATTTTGCATGCTGTGCCTAATGTAATGCACAACATATTGTTTATTAATCCAGATATGATACATGTAACAGATGAAGGGGATTTTTTCTTTAATCCCGTTTCAGGTGTAGTCATGATAATTCTTATGTTTGTAGCAGGCATAGGCTTAAGAGCTTATAGGGTGACGAAAGAAAATAGAGTTTATGGGGAGATTAAATCGTATATGGATTAAAGAAAAAGTTAAATAGGATAAGAGCTATAATTTAAGATAATTAGATTATATTTAAATAAGTAGGGATTTTTCTTTTTCATAACATATATATAGGTGTAAAGCAATTCACAACAATCCAAAGAGCAACGCTAACGGGCTTACTTTTTAATCCGGCGGGGCGAGAAGCTAACATGTTTAGGATGAGCACTGTCATAACCAATGGCTGCGAGGATGCCTAGAAGGCTAAGCTTGGCGGGGTGGCTGAAGTGGTTTTACATATAGTTTTATACATGATTTTACAAGGATCAGATGACCTTTTTAGTTATGGGTACCTAAGTCTACTTGATTAAGTGGCTTTTCATGTAGTAAGTAAAAAGGTTGGCCTCCCCCTTATCTGAACTTGGACAAATATATATTTTGAAGTAGACTTACGATACTTAAGAATTTATAAAGCATCGGGAGGCTATTTATAAGGGCTATGCCTAGCTTATGCTACGCATATATGTTATTTGTATGCTTAAATTAAGTATAAGTTATTTTTAGGTAAAGTAGGAAAGCGGAAAGATATATAGAGGAAAGCGTTTAGAAAAGGTGATAAGTTATAAGATTGATAATAAGGGCGTCAACCTAGAGCAATCTAGGTTGACGCTTTTTGTTTTGGAAGCAATAGAATCAAAAGGTTATAAAGATGAACAAATTTCATTAAGCACCTTTGTACATGCATTTGGGTTATCTAAATTAGTAAAGTGTCCAGCGTTTTCGATCCAGTATAGGCCTTTGCTTGGTGCGGTGATTGTTTCATAATACTTAGCGACTATAGTACCTGGCGCCTGCCAATCATTTTTGCCGCAGATAAAATAAATAGGAATAGAAAACGCTGTATGGGAATAAAAATCGCAGCTTCCAACGATGGGAAAAAGATTTGCGTTAGTTTTCATTGTGAGTAGAATCGGTAGAAGGTCTGAAAGCTTAAATACAGGGCTATTTATAATCATTTTCATAAGTTGGAAGCTGCCATGCTTATAGCCTGCCAGCTTATATTTGGATTGTATTT
>CALGWE010000606.1:0-1979 GCA_937935915.1 uncultured Clostridia bacterium | reverse complement strand
TAAATGCTGCATTACAAGTTGCACTGCTTTCAAAAATCTTAACTAAATGCTTAGTGATAAAGCTTTCTGTTTCATCATTAAGTGGAAGTGGCTCTGTAGATAAAATAGGCATTCCCATTGATAAATCTAATACATGGATAATTGTATGATTAAATGTAATACTCATATCATCCGTCCTTTATTTAAAATTTGATTATATCTATAAATAATTATTGAGTTTAAAAAACAATATTCAACAATAATTGACATTACTCAACTTTAAAGTCATCTTATGTTATGATATAATACTTAAGATTATCATAACACAAACAAGGAGTGAACAAAATGGAAACTTATAAAACATCAGGTGTCTGTGCAACTGAAATCAATTTTGAAGTAAAAGACAATGTAATCGAAAATGTTGAATTTGTAAGAGGATGTCCTGGAAATACATTAGGCCTTACAGCTCTTATTAAAGGCATGACAGTAGAAGAAGCAGTGACAAGACTTAAAGGCATTGATTGCCGTGGCAAAGGAACATCTTGCCCAGATCAATTATCAAAAGCGTTAGAAGCGTACCTAAATAAGGAAATCTAACATATATTGACATTAGAAGTATAAATTTGAAAGGACAGAAAACTTATGCAAATTATTGTTCAAAAATTTGGAGGGACTTCTGTCGCAACAGAAGAAAGTCGCGAAAAAGTAGTAGACAAAATAAAATTAGCTTTATCTAAAGACGAAATGCCAGTAGTTGTAGTATCGGCTATTGGTCGAAAAGGGTCACCTTATGCTACAGATACACTTATTGACTTTGTTAGTCAAACAGCTGGTCACATGACTGATAGAGAATATGATATGCTTTTAGCTTGTGGCGAGATTATTTCAGCTGTAACAATGGCCACTAAATTAAATGCTTATGGCATTAAAGCAAAAGCTTTTACAGGCGGGCAAGCAGGTATTATTACAGATTGTTATCATAAACAAGCCGATTTATTATATGCTAAGCCAGAAGCATTATTAGCAGCAATTGAAGAGGGAATTGTCCCAGTTGTTGCCGGTTTCCAAGGTATGACTGTAGAAGGTGAAGTGACAACACTTGGTAGAGGCGGTAGTGATACAACAGCTTCTATGTTAGGTGGCGCAGTAAAAGCCAGTCGTATCGAAATCTTTACAGATGTAGATGGTATTATGACTGCCGATCCACGTGTTTGTGAGAAAGCAAGTTTTATTCCAGCAATTAGCTATACAGAAGTATTCCAAATGGCTGACAACGGGGCAAAAGTTATTCACCCACGCGCTGTAGAATATGCAATGCGTGCGAATATTCCGCTTGTTATTAAAAATACTTTTACAGAAGCAGAAGGTACTTATATTGTACAAAGTGTAGAAGGCGCCCATCTGCCAAAGACACATACTGTGATTACAAGTGTGGCTAACCGCAATAATCGTGTACAATTTACAATCGAAGAAGATATTTTAGTATCAGAAGGCATTTTAGAAAAAATGGCTGAGGAACATATTAGCATTGACCTTATTAATATTTTCCCTCAAACAAAGATGTTTACAATAGATAGTGAAGATCAAGAGGTTTTAGAAAAGTTATAAAACAAACTTGGTTATAAATATAGCGTTGTAACTGGCTGTGCAAAAGTAACGGCTATTGGTGAACGTATGACAGGGGTACCAGGTGTTATGGCACGTATTATTAAGGCATTTGCAAATGCACAGATTGAGATTTTACAAACAGCCGATTCTTTAACAACTATTGCATGTTTAATTAAGGAATCAGAAGTTTCTAAAGCAATCACTGTATTACATGATGAATTTAAACTTTAGTGAATGAATAAAGCTTGTTTTTTACATACTAAACATAAAGTTTATGTGAAAGGAACAAGCTTATGCAAAATAATCAAGTCACGAACACATTAAAAGTAGATGAAAAGCCAATGTGCAATGATGTACCAATGCAAAATGATAAAGGCAAACAAGTCCCACCA
>CALGWE010000605.1:0-3186 GCA_937935915.1 uncultured Clostridia bacterium | reverse complement strand
GAATAACAAGCAAACTAAGCAATTTTCACTAGGCATGAAACAACGTTTATCAATTGCGATTGCTTTAATCGGTAGTCCTGATTTTCTGATTCTAGATGAGCCGATTAATGGCTTAGATCCTTCTGGGATTATAGAAATAAGAGAACTCATTTTAAAGCTGAATGAGGAAAGAGAGATGACGGTTTTAATTTCTTCTCATATTTTAGGGGAACTGACTAAAATCACGACAAAGTATGGCATCATTAAGGAAGGTAATTTAATAGATGAATTTTCAGCAAAAGATTTAGAAACACGTTGTAAAAGGTATATTGCATTAGAAGTGAATGATACAGATAAGGCATCTTATATTATAAGGAACACTATAAAAAGTGAGAATTATAAAGTATTAAGTGAAGGAAGCATACATATTTATGATGATTTGGACGAGCCTGCTGAAATAAATCAAGTATTAGTTGAAAATGGTGTTTTAGTATCTCACATTGGATTAGAAGGTGATGATATCGAAGCATACTTTATTAAACATATGGGGGGAATGCATAATGCTTAATGTCATTACAAGTGAATTTTATAAAATATTTAAAAGTAAAGTTTTTATGATACTATCGGTTGTACTTTTAACTATGTTTGGCATAATACTAGCCTCTAATCTTTATTATGGTGAAGCAGCGCAGCAGTTATCAACAGGAATTTCCAGTTACCAGGAAATTTATGGTCAAGATATTACTTACTATCTGATTCTCATATTTGTAACGTGCTTAATTACTAATGAATATACCAATGGGACTATACGTCAAATGGCTTGTCATGGTATAGCGAGATGGAAATTAGTAGTAGGCCAATATATTGCCATGTATTTGGCCATTGTATGCATTTTAGTGCTATTTGGTGCTGCGTACTCCCTAGTCAGTACGATTTTTAATGAATTTGGAGAGGTGAATTTCATAGCACTACTTGGTATGAGTATAGGAACACTTTGTATGTTTTTTGGAGTTGCAGGGATAGGTACCTTACTGGCTTACCTATTTAAAAATGGCATAGCGGCCACTTTGATGGGGATATTATTTGTACTTAGCAAAGATTTATTAGCCTATTTGCTGAAGGCATTAACCAAAAGCAGTATTTTTACAAGCTATTCTTTTTCAAATATGCGTAGGATAATACTTGATTATACTTTAAGTCCCAAAGAGGTTTTCATATGTTCGGGCATATTTTTGGCAGTTGGAGTCATGACAATTGTTGGCTCTTGCCTATTATTTTCAAAGCTGGATATAGACTAATTGAAATAAAGGATTAAAAATGAAAAATATTTGGATGATATATACATGTATAGTGTTAATTGCTTTGATCATATTTGTTTTGTACCATATGTATTATCGTATGCATATCAAACATATTACAGAGCAGTTAAATGAAATAATGACGCTAAAAGATACGAATCAATTATTAACCGTATTAGCAAGACAAAAGGATATAGTAGACCTGGTAAATACACTGAATGATTATTTAAAAGAAATGAGACTTTCAAGTATAAAGATTAAGCGGCTTAATAAAAACTTTAGAGAGAGCATAACAAATATCTCCCATGATTTGAGAACGCCTTTGACAACTGCTAGTGGCTATGTGCAGATGTTACAATCAGATGTGACAGAAGAAGAGAGGCAAGAGTACATAGGAATTATATTAGAACAACAAAATACAGTTAAAAAGTTACTTGAGCAGTTATTTGAGTATGTACGCATTGAATCAGGAGAAATCAGTTATGAACGTACACCGATAGATGCCAAAAGGATCTTGATGGATGTACTTGCCATGCATTATAATGACTTTTTTAATAGAAGGCAAGAGCCAACGATTATCATGCCTGATGAACCTTGTATCATTGAAGGCGATGAACAAGGCTTAAAAAGAATATTTTCCAACATTATTTTTAATGCAGTGACACATGGGGAGGGCAGTTATCACTTTGAAATCAAGGAAGATACGGGTTATACATTCATATTTTCAAATATAAGCGAACCGATAACAAGTGAGGAGTTAAATTGTATTTTTGAAAGGTTTTATACCAAAGATAAATCTAGAAATAAAAAAACGACAGGACTCGGATTAGCAATCACAAAAGAGATTGTAAAACAATTGGGGGGTAAAATTGAGGCAGACTATCATCACAATCGCTTCTCCATCGTGATAGCATTTCCAAAATCTAAAACAACCAAAACGCAGTAATAAAAAGCAGTTCTAGTAGCTTTAAGCAAACTGGAACTGCTTTTTGGGATATATGAAGTATTTTAATTTAGTTCTCATGGAAATGAATTAATACTGTGAAAATGCTTTTCTGTAAACTGAGAATAATGTATGATGAGAATGTAGCATTGTAATAACTAGTGGTAAAGAGAAGGAGAGAAAAGACTTGGAAAAAGAAATAGAAGCTTTATTGCGAGGCAATCAGTTTAAGCAGCTCAGGGAATGTGAATTGTTAAGCATAAGGAAACACTATGATTTAAAAAGAATTGAGGTTGAGATTTTATATTTTTTATCAAAGGCAGGTAATACTAATACATCTAGAGATATATGTCAGCGCTTAAAAGCTAATAAAGGGCACATTTCCAAGGCAGTAGATAATCTTTGTAAACGTAATTATCTAATAGCAGTCCAGGATAGCGTTGACCGTAGATATGTACATTACTGTATTTCAGATGAGGCAAAAGAAATTGTCAATAAGATAACTAGTAAGTGGAATGAACTAAACAGGGAACTGTTTATGGGTGTGACACCACAGGAACTGGAAGAATTAAAAAGAGTTGCCGAAAAAATAGGGAAAAATATGGATAGGATTATTAGTGAACGAGAAAAAAAGAATGATTCAATATAAAAAGACAAGTAAAGCATGTTGACAAAAATTTTTTTTATTTTATAATAGTTTAAAAACAAACAGTTTAAAAATAAAATATATATTGTTTATTTAATTTCTACATTTAATATCGAATTATATTTTTTTAACTATACATTAGCACTCGTTTATAGAGAGTGCTGATAGAAAAAGGGGAGATATATTATGCAGGAAAAGAAGGAAATAACAACAAAAGATGATATTGTAAGATTGTCAAATGACTTGAATGCCTTATCTATTATTTCATAATCAAAACCTTCAGCAACAACAAGACCTATATCGGTTTTCTTTTCATTTAA
>CALGWE010000604.1:0-1135 GCA_937935915.1 uncultured Clostridia bacterium | reverse complement strand
AAATATCTTTCTCTCCTCTATGACTTAGAACCTAAAATGTCAGTTAAAGAAACAATTAAAGCTATTGAAAAAGTGGCGGCTAAAGTTATTGAAGAACATTTTGATAATCCATTAAGTGCTATGACAGAACTTAAAACCAATATTTCTGAAAGCATTTCACGTACAAGCTCTATTCCAGTACAGGAAGTTATGGAGCAAACTTTTGGAAATGACATTGAAGTTTTTGAGAGTTGTATGGAACATATGGAGGAAATGGGGATTAAAGAAAGTAAAGTTGAAGTAGTTGATTCTAAAATTAGTAATAAATTCTCTTCACAAAAGCTTAAAACAGATACAGGGATTGAATTAAAATTCCCTACACACTTATTTAAAGATCCTGATTTTATTGAAATCGTTAATGAGCCAGATGGTACTATTTCAATTGTCCTCAAACATATCTCACAAATCATTAACAAATAATTTCTATGTAATCTCTAAAAATCGACAAAAAGAACATATGTTTGATTTCTTAAAAGGGGTATGCTATAATTAAAAAAATTATAGGATGAAATAGAGGGATACTATGGATGAGCAAAAATTAACGGCCAAACAACAACAGATATTAAATTGCATAAAAGATACGCTAAAAGATAGAGGGTATCCACCTTCAGTACGTGAAATTTGCCTTGCTGTAGGTCTTAGCTCTACTTCTACTGTACACAGTCACCTTAATAGTTTAGAGAAAAAAGGATATATTCGTCGTGACCCTAGTAAACCTAGAACAATCGAAGTATTAGAAGAAACTGACAATTGGCTAGATGAACATGTTACCCCTGTTCCTATTATAGGTAAAGTAACTGCAGGTGCACCTATTTTAGCTGAACAAAATATTGATGAATATTTCCCACTTCCTAATCATATGGTACGTTATGAAAATACTTATATGTTACGTGTTTCAGGTACAAGTATGATTAATGCAGGGATCTTAGACGGTGACCTTATTATTGTGCGTCAACAAAACAATGCTCAAAATGGCGATATCGTTGTTGCACAAGTTGAAGAAGACGGATTTACAGTTAAACGATTTTTTAAAGAAAAAAATTTTTATAGGCTACAGCCTGAAAATGATGCCATGGAACCTATAATTTGTACCCAT
>CALGWE010000603.1:0-1179 GCA_937935915.1 uncultured Clostridia bacterium | reverse complement strand
ATAAATATAGGAGATTATAATATGAATAATAAAACTGTATTTGACCTTTACTGTGGTACAGGGACAATTACACAAATCATGGCAACACGTGCACAAAAAGTATACGGTATTGAAATCGTAGCAGAAGCCATTGAAAAAGCTAAAGAAAATGCAGCTCTTAATGGTCTTGATAACTGCGAATTCATTGCTGGTGACGTACTTGTAGAAGTAGACAAATTAACAGATTCACCAGATATCATCGTACTTGACCCACCAAGAGATGGCATTCATCCAAAAGCAATCATCAACTTTGGTGCAAAAGAATTACTTTACATTTCATGTAAACCAACATCTCTTGCAAGAGATTTACCAATCTTAAAAGAAGCTGGCTATAGCGTAGATAAAGTAATGTGTGTAGATATGTTCCCGCAAACACCACACGTTGAGACTGTAGTAAAACTGTCTAAATAAAACTTAGTAATATCAAGGCTTAGAGCAATTATGCTTTAAGCCTTTTATTGTGTCTTGAGCAGATGGAATTTTATTTTAAGGAAAAGCTGTGATATGGCACTTATTAGTTGAAGTCTAGTAATACATTAGATGATAGATGTACAACTGAAGAAAGTTATATAGACATATGGTACGCTATAATTGAATAACAGTAGTTTGAGTGATATTGCTGAAGATTTCTTTTTATATGGGAATAAAAGTTATTATGAAGATAGGCTTCATACTATTATAACGGCAGGATTAGGTGGATGGCTCTTACCTGTAAAAAATTCTGCACCAGCAGAGTATGTTATAATAGATATTGCTAGTCAAGGAATATAGATTGTTTTCTAGAATAGTATGTTTAAAAATAAGAAGGCTTGGTGTAGTATACTTCAGGCCTTTTTAGTGCTTTGAGATAGAAGGGAGAAGCTTATGGAGATTTTAAAGAAAAAAGATGGGTATGAAGAAAAAATTCTTGAATTGTTATATGCCAAATATAAAATACAGATACAAAACTTTAAAGCGGTACATTTGATGTCTAAAGAAGTATTTAAAGTATTTTATAGCGATCAAATGCAAGAAGCAGAGAGTTTATTAGTCATTCATAATGAAGAGTTAGTAGGTGTTTTATTCTATTTCACATGGCAAGAAGGGGAAACGCGATATTGTGAAATACCATTAATAGGGTATGCTGCAAAGCAAGAAAAT
>CALGWE010000602.1:0-1331 GCA_937935915.1 uncultured Clostridia bacterium | reverse complement strand
CAAGCGTTGATGAAATTAGTGAAATTGAAGGCATTCCTGAATCTGTAGCCTATAATATATATAATTATTTTCATCAGAATTAGTGAATATGCCTCATACTAAATATAGGAAATAAATGTTATAATAAATTTGTCTGATAAAAGGACAAGGAGGAAAAAAATGTATTTTGTAACCGTAGCACAGCTAAGAGAACACTTTAAATTAGATATATTAACGCCAAATATAGACTATAAAGATAGAAAAATAACACAATGTGACGTAAATAGACCAGCATTACAACTTGCAGGATTCTTTGACTACTTTGATCCAACGAGACTTCAAGTTATTGGTAAAGTAGAACATACTTATCTTGAGAAGATTGATGATGAAGAAGAACGTAATCGTAAGATTAAGAAACTCATGGACTTTGCGGATATTCCTTGTATTGTTATTTGTCGTGAGGAAATTAATCCATTTCCATACTTATTACAATGTGCAGAACAAAATGGCATTCCAATCTTTAAAACAGACTTACCAACTTCAAGTTTCATAGCAGAAGCAAACCGTTGGCTTCACGTAGAACTTGCACCACGTCTATCAATGCATGGTGTGCTTGTAGACATTTTCGGTGAAGGTGTATTAATTACAGGGGAAAGTGGTATTGGTAAAAGTGAAACAGCCCTAGAACTTGTAAAACGTGGTCACAGACTTGTAGCAGATGATGCAGTAGAGATTAAAAAAGTTTCTGCAAAAACACTTTTAGGAACAGCACCAGAAGTGATTAGACACTTCATAGAAGTACGAGGTATCGGTATCGTAGATATTAAACAAATCTTTGGTGTAGGTGCTGTTAAAGAAACTAAAAACATTGACCTTATCATTCGTCTTGAAGGTTGGGACCAAACAAAACAGTATGACCGATTAGGTCTAACGAATGAATATACTGATATTATGGGCATTAAAGTTGTAACAAATGCGATTCCAATTAGACCAGGTAGAAATGTGGCTATTATTTGTGAAACAGCAGCCATTAACTTTAGACAAAAGAAAATGGGCTATAATGCAGCCGAAGCTCTTAATAATCGTGTAATGAATAATTTACAAAAAAATAACTTAGAAATGTAAGAAATTAATAGTTAGTGCATGGAGGAGATTTAAATGTATTATTTAGGTGTTGACTTAGGCGGTATGTCAATTAAAGCAGGTTTAGTAAATGAAGCATATGAAATTGTAGCAACAAAAACAATTCCTACAGGAAGAGAAAGAGCATCAGCAGAAGTATTAAAAGATATGGCAATGCTTTGTAAAGATGTTTTAACAGAGGCAAATCTTACAGAAGCTGATATTCACTC
>CALGWE010000601.1:0-2675 GCA_937935915.1 uncultured Clostridia bacterium | reverse complement strand
AACGTATTAAGCGTGGTGCCATTGACTTTGACTTCCCTGAAACTAAGGTTATCTTAGATAAAGAAGGTCATCCAATTGAAATGAAACCATATGATAGAAACGTGGCAACACGTATTATCGAAGAGTTCATGCTTATTTGTAATGAAACAATTGCTGAAGATTACTACTGGCAAGAAAAACCTTTCGTATTCCGTAGCCATGAAGATCCAGATCCAGAAAAGATGATGGCTCTTACAGAGTTCATTAGCAACTTTGGTTATACAATGAAAGGTGTAAGTACAAAAGTACATCCTAAAGATATGCAAAAAGTTTTAGGAGAAGTAGAAGGCAAGCCAGAAGAAAATATCATTAGCCACTTATTACTTCGTTCTATGAAACAAGCACGTTATACAGCTGAGTGTAATGGACACTTTGGTTTAGCGGCACGTTACTACTGTCACTTCACATCACCAATTCGTCGTTATCCTGACCTTCAAATTCACCGTTTAATTAAGATGAATCTTCATCATCAATTAAAAGGTAAAAAAGAAGGGCAACTTATTGAACGTATGCCAGAAGTGGCAAAACAATGTTCAATGCGTGAACGTCGTGCAGAAGAAGCAGAACGTGAAACAATCAAACTTAAGAAAGTAGAGTTCATGGAACAACACGTGGGCGAAATGTTCGAAGGTGTTATTACAGGTACAACTTCATGGGGCTGCTATGTAGAGCTTCCTAATACTGTAGAAGGCCTCGTACATGTGAATGAAATGGCTGATGACTACTATATCTATGATGAAAATGGACACCAATGGATTGGTGAACATAGTAAACAAATTTATCGCTTAGGTGATCGCGTATTTATCCAAGTATTAAAAACAGATACAATGACAAGAAGTATTGATTTTAGATTTGTAACTGAAGAAGAATATAATAAAGGCGATAGTGTGTATGAATCTGTGTCTGAGGATTATGATGATGAAGAATTAGATCCAGAAGAACTTGCACGTTATGAGTCGATCCTCAATAGTATTGAGAAGTAGAGTATAGAGTGAAGCTGGGTGACTGTGGTTGCCTGGCTTCTTTTTTTGTTTGTGCGTAGATGTGGGGATAAGTGACAAAAACGTATTTTTACTGCAGCCTCACTGCGTTCGAAGCTGCGATAAAAATAGTTTTTGCACTTATCCCCATTGCTAATGAGTAAAAACAGAAAAGGATACCAGGCAACCACAGTCAGGATCACTCTAAGGCGAGAGAGTAGGAAAAAGCAGTGCGAAGATGAAGATTTGCTAGAGAGGTGGACTGCAGCCTCACTGCGTTCGAAGCTGTGATAAAAATAGTTTGCATAGTTTGTTGGTTGAATAAAGGAGAAAATTGTGGTGTAATGGATAGAGATGAGGGAAATATAGCAGAAAAGTAGGTAGTTAGTGTGAGGAGTATAAAGAAAGTGTTGAGGTCTGTTGTGAGAGCTGTTTTAAAGACTATAATGCGTGCTGCTTTAGTGGCAGGGATTATTGGGATGACTTTGACTGGTGTTGGAGAGTGGCTGGGTGTATTTAATGATAGGAGTATTGCTGCAATGAGTGAGCAGTTTACAACACAGTTTCAGGAAGAGATGCTGAAATTACCTGTAGTAGGTAAGAAGCCTGTGGAGGAAGAGAGTGTTGAAGAATTTGTAGGTGTGCCTTATGTGAAGGATACTTTACCGATTTCAAATAAGAGGCCTGGTAGAAAAAGAAAGATTAAATATATAGTGGTACACAATACGGCTAATGAGAGAAGTACAGCGCGTAATGAGAGAGATTATTTAAGTAATCCAGATAATACAGCAAGTACTTCTTGGAATATTGTAGTGGATAATGATGAAATGATTGAAGCAGTGCCTGTGAATGAAGTTGCCTTTCATGCAGGAGATAGAGAAGGTAATCAATATGGTATAGGCATCGAACTTTGTGAGTCAGATAATATGACAAAAACAGAAAAGAATGCAGCGAGATTAATTGCTTATTTGATGAAAGAGTATGATATATCTATTGAAAATGTGAAGACACATAAGGATTTCAGTGGAAAAGAGTGCCCAAGAAAGACTTTGGAGCATTGGAATGAATTTAAAGAGAAAATAGAAAAGGCGTATCAAGATTTATAAAGATTTTGCCATAAAGTTCATATTGCAAAGGGTATAAGGGCTTTTATAAAATAATGTAATATGAAAGAGAGGCGTTAATATGGTAATACGAATGCATATGACGAGAGTGTTAATTGTCGTAGGAATATTATGTATCATTTATTTAAAAGTCATTTAGAGTGCAGTATAAATAGAACTGGACTCTTTTTTGTGTTATTTTATAAATTGTATGAGATAAGGTGAAATACAAAAAAATAATTGACTATTGATAGGAATATGTATATGATGAAAAGCGTTAAGGTGTATAGTTTAAAACTAGACTTAATAGGGAAGTAGGTGAAAGTCCTACGCAATCCCGTTGCTGTAATTGTGGAGTAAATCTTTGAGTTAAACCACTGAAGAGTATAAGTGATTATATGAATTGGGAAGGTAAAGATTTGCAATGAAACATAAGCCAGAAGACCTGCCTTAATGATGATTAACAGTTCTGCGAGGACGGAGTTTGTTAAACTTAAAGTATAAGATGTAAATGATGAAATATAGAAGTTTTATAAAGTGAAAGTAGCTATTT
>CALGWE010000600.1:0-1440 GCA_937935915.1 uncultured Clostridia bacterium | reverse complement strand
GCATTAATTATCGAACTTAGACTCTCATAAATTACGGAAGGAGCAGATTCTCCCCCCCACACACCCAGCGACCTCCTTTGAGACACTCGTGATATTTATCACGATAAAGAGGGAAAGTGTGATAAATATTACAGAAAAAAACAGTTAGATTGCATATACTGGGGATAGTAGATTTTTTAACAATCGTATAATCTAAGCATGAAATTTAGATTATACAAATAGTGTAATTAGTATAATCCCACAGGGATAAATATATTTTAATGAAATGCATATAATTAAATTAATTGCAAAAATACTGGCTGGCTGATAAGGAGGATGTAAAGCATGAAACAAATTCGTACTGAAGATGCCGTAGGACATATTCTTTGTCACGACATTACACAGATTATAAAAGATGTAAAAAAAGGTGTAGCTTTTAAGAAGGGGCATGTAGTAAGAGAAGAAGATATTCCAGTATTGCTTTCTATTGGAAAAGAGCATTTATATATATGGGAAAAAGATGACAATATGCTTCATGAAAATGAAGCAGCAGAAATCTTATATGGTATTTGCCATAATGAAAACATTGCACCTTCAGAAGTAAAAGAAGGTAAGATTGAAGCCATTGCACAATGTGATGGTGTCTTTAAAGTGGATGTAGAACGTCTTATGGATATTAATAGCATTGACCGTGTGATGATTGCTACAAGACATAATAATTCACAAGTTAAAAAGGGTGAAAAATTAGCAGGTACACGTGTCATTCCTTTAGTTATTGAAAAGGAAACAATGGATGAAGTAAAAGCGGCGGCTGGGGATAAGCCATTATTACAATTAGTACCTTATATTCATAAAAAAGTTGGGATTGTTACAACTGGAAGTGAAGTTTATAAAGGGCGTATCAAAGATGCCTTTGGACCAGTTATTCGTCAAAAACTTGCACCTTTTGGGGCGGAGATTTTAGGGCAAGAGATTGTAGATGATAAAGAAGAAATGATTACTGCTGCTATTGAAAACTTCTTAGCACAAGGTGCAGATATGATTGTTTGTACAGGTGGTATGATACTTTTATGGATGGAGGCAGTAGAAGAGATATGACTATTTACTTTGTTCAAAATAATAAAGTACTTGATAGTATAAAATACTACTGTCCTACAAACTATAATGGAGCTTCATTCACTCAAGATGCAGATTTAAATGTAAATGAAGATATTCCAATTATGGGATTACCAGGTTGCGTCATGTATGCAGGGGCAACAGTATTTGACTTAGTGCTGCCAAGAACAATGACAGGCGAGAAACTTACAAAGAGAGATCTTGTAAAATTAGGACATGGTGGTTTATGCACAGGATGCAAACCTTGCACGTATCCACATTGTAGCTTTGGAAAAGGAGAATAAATATGATGAATTTAAGCCTAGAAGAGGCACAGGCGTTACTCCTTGAAAAAATAAAGTATGT
>CALGWE010000599.1:0-1100 GCA_937935915.1 uncultured Clostridia bacterium | reverse complement strand
ACACTAAATAGCGTTACAATAAGCAATAACATGAAATATAACATACGTTTCACTAGCTGGTAACGTTTTGCATTGAATTGTACTTTAGGATACACTTTTGTACCTTCTCCCTGTCCTTCTAAAACTCTAAGGCATAAAGGACAGACATAAGTATCATCTAAAACCTCTACTTGACATTTAGGACATATTTTCATTTAACACACCATTACTTTCTATTTTAACTTTCACGCCCTCTTTAGTTAACTCACGAAATACACGGCGTTGTAAATACGGCTGCTTTAAAACCGTTGCAAAACTTAATACAAGTTCATTGCCATAACTACATACACTACATTTCATTTTCTGCTTTTTAGATACCCCTATAAAAAAGTGAAAACGTTCAATGTCTGCTGCAAATTCAGGTAATACCTCTATGTTTCCTAAATTTGAAAGTGTTGTAGTCGTTGCCTTATTACTTTGACTAAAGATATATTTTAAAGCCAAATTCTTAAGTGGCAATGGCATTAAGCGTAAATAAAGCTTTTTCTCGTTAGATACATTATAAGATATTGTTTGTTCTAACTTTTCCTTTGTAATCTTTTCGTCCATCTGCTGACAAACTACTTTTAAAATATCCTCAAATGTATAATTATCTTGTTGTGGTAAGAATTCAATCATAGCAACTGCGAAGAAATTCCTTGTTGTTGTAGACTCAAAAAAGCTTCTTAAATTAATTGGTACATTAATTACTATAGGCTTTTTAGATGCTTGTCCATTTAAATATTCTTTATAAATTCCCCAAATAATCAGTGCTGTCAGATATTTTGTAATACTTACCCCCTTCTTCTTACATACAGCTTTTAATGTTTGGATATCAATATATCCATGTATCACACTTACACCCTGAAGGTCTAAAGTCTCTCCTTGAAGCTGATAGGCCTTATTCTGGCTATAGCCCTTTACATTTAAGGGCTTGTAATTTTTCACATAACTATCTTCTGTATCCAAATAGCAGGCACGACTAGGTGCATTTATACTTAGTTTCTCCTTAGTGTCTTTCTCACTTTGACCAAGCTTTTTTAAACTTAAATAATGATAGGTTAATTCCTTTAGAAAATTCA
>CALGWE010000598.1:0-1204 GCA_937935915.1 uncultured Clostridia bacterium | reverse complement strand
ACCAACTCATTCCATGATTTTTGCAGACAATTGTAATATAAACTTACCCCTAGCAAATACATATAACTAGTCTTTATATACATCAAAATCCATCTTAGACGCGACGAGTTTGCTGCATTATTATTAAAAGATAAGTAAATGCCTAACAAATAATAAATGCCTCGTATAACGAAGAAAAGATAAAAGTACTTTCTTCCTTTATCAGATAACTTCCATTTAAACTTCTTTACATAATAAATACCAATTATACTGCTCAGCATTAAAAGTGTAGCTATAATGACCATCACGCTATTATAGATTTGTATGCCAAACTTCTCATATACTTTTTTACTGACTAAAATAGAAATAAAGAAACATAATGCTATATAGGTTGCTATCCTATCCTTATTAATTTCTTTACCTGCGTACCACATAAAAATAGGTATACACATTAACTCTAATAAATTGCATTCAAATAGCATCATCATGTAAACTACTGGAAGTCTATTGCCTATCATTAGCATAAGCAGTCCATAAAACATATTAATCCCTTGAAAACTAAAAACTATAGCTGCTATACGATAAACTGCTATACTGGTTATATCAAAACGCTTATACAAAATAATGTGCATACTAATCATACCAATAGACGTACTCAGCAAAAGCATCCCATATAAAAAAACATCTATATCTTTAATACATAGTACCTTCGCCATCATATAAAGTATGGCACCACTCCCTACTATAAGGCATATGTCTCTTTTTAGGCTTTCCAAGTCTTTTCCCCCTATCTTTTTAAATCCGCAAACTCCACCTCTATCTTACGTTTAAGTACTGCTTTAGATCTTGTTTCAATCTGTTTATTCTTTTGTCCATTATGAATTGGCAGATTAAAACTTACTAAGGTACCTTTCCCCTCTTTACTTTGAATTTTAATCTCACCTTGATGCATTTCAATAATAGACTTAACAATTGCAAGACCTAAACCGCTCCCTTCTTGCATCCTAGAAAATCCTGTATCTACTCGTTCAAAACGTCCAAATATATTGTTCAGCTTGTCTTCTGGTATTCCCACACCCGTATCTTCTACACAAACATAAGCCCTTTCTCCTTTTATGTTAAGGTATACACGTATGACACCATTTGGCTCACTATATTTAATGGCATTAGAAATCAAATTTAATAGGACACGTTCTATCTCATCAGAGTCTACAAAGCAAAATAC
>CALGWE010000597.1:0-5558 GCA_937935915.1 uncultured Clostridia bacterium | reverse complement strand
GCAAGATGTGTATTTATTCTATGGTAACATTAAGCAAAACATTGCATATGGTAATCCAAATGCAACGGATGAAGAGATTATTGAGGCAGCTAAAAAGGCCAATATTCATGATTTTATTATGAGTCTTCCAGAAGGTTATGAGACTTATGTTGGCGAACGTGGTGTGAGACTTTCAGGTGGTCAAAAGCAAAGAATCTCTATTGCAAGGGTATTTCTTAAAAACCCACCTATTTTGATCTTAGATGAAGCCACATCAGCCTTAGATAATGAAAGTGAAAGATATATTCAAGGTTCACTTGATGAACTGGCTAAAAATAGAACAACACTTGTGATTGCCCATAGATTAAGTACGATTCGTAATGCAGATGAAATTTTAGTTTTAACACCAGATGGTATTGCGGAACGTGGTAGTCACGAAGAACTTATGGAAATTGATAATGTTTATGCAAAACTTTATAATATGCAATTTGCATAAAGGAGTTTATATAATATGATTTGCAGATATAGTTTGCATAGAATATAGAGTGGCATAATAAAAAGAGGTGACTTTGAAATAAGGTCACCTCTTTTTGTAATATGTGCTTAATGGAATCTGGATTTTTTTAAGCGTTTAATAATAAATATGATTATAATAATAACTAAAAGTATTAGGAACAAATGAAATCTACCATAAGAGCTTATATAAGGTGTAGCATACATAGTAGTATTCGGATAGTAGGTTGAGTTTTTAGCTAAAAGCGTACGTCTTAAGAGTGAGTTATATGAAGGATAATAATAAGGGGAATAATAATCAAAGTCTGATTTATTAGGTGTAATAGTTTGATGAGATTGATTATTATAAGTACGCTTATTGTGTGAATTGCTAAAAATACTATCGGGATAGGTGTAATAAGAATCTGATGAATAATTACTATCATAATCCTCTTTAGAATCATTAGTTACATTAGATGTAGTATGTGAAGTTGCAGAATTAGCCTTACTACTATTAGAAGGATTTGAAGCTATAGATTTAAAAGTGTTATCCTTAGTAGAGGTAGTATTGTTTGTAGTATTTGAAAAGGCATTAGAAGTAGCAGAGCTAGTGGAATTATGAGAAGGATTACTTGCGCTGTTAGTAGAATTTTGAGTGGTTTTGTCTGTACTACTAGTAGTAGTGGAAGTATGATTAGATGTGGTGCTACTCGTAGAATTAGAAGAAGTACTAGAAGTAGAGGTATGATTAGAACTAGAAGATGAGTTTGATTTTGAAGATTTGTGGGAGCTAGAAGATTTTCGTGCAGAGCTAACATGACGACTACTACTTCTAGAGTGAGAGCGTCTTTTTGCAAGAGTAGTTGTAGATAAAGCAAAAAAAGTTAAACCAAATGTTGCCATTTGCCTGTTCATAAATTTGTAAAGCCTCCTTGAGATATCTATTATTATAATAATAATGGGTATTATACAAGGGTATAGTAAAAAAATCCATAGCAAAAAATGGTTTTTTATTATAGTGACTCTGATTTTATAGAAATCAAAATAACATAAAGGATAAGGAGATAAAAATGGAATTATTAAAACAAGGTGACAAAGTTGCATTAGTAGCCTGTTCAAATGGATTAAGTAAGCAAAGTAAAGAGGTAGTAGAACGTTTAATCAATGAATTAAGCTTTATGGGGCTTGAAGTTGTTTGGAGCCCATATTTATATGCAGTAGAGGATGTGTTTAGTGCCTCAGCTAAGGAAAAGGCTAAAGTACTTATGGATTTTTATAAAGATCAAAGTGTAAAGGCTATCTTTGATATTTCAGGAGGAGACCTGGCTAATGAAGTATTAAGTTACTTAGATTATGAATTTATTAAAAGTACGAATAAGATGTTTTTTGGCTATAGTGATTTAACAACCATTGTAAATGGTATTTATGCTAAGACAGGCAATAAGTCCGGATTATATCAGGTTCGTAATATTGTAAGAGAAGAAGGTGTACATCAAAGAGAATGGGTGAAGCAAACTTTATTTGAAGGGGAAAAAGACTTAGTAGATTTTGAGTATGAATTTATTCAAGGGGATACTTTAGAAGGTGAAGTAATAGGAGGGAATATCCGATGTTTCTTAAAGCTGGCTGGAACGCCTTATATGCCAGACTTTACAGATAAGATTCTTTTATTAGAAGCTATGGGTGGTGGTCCTGCGCAAATAAACACTTTCTTAAACCAATACGCACAGTTAGGCGCCTTTGAGAAGATAAGAGGAATTATATTGGGTACCTTTTCAAGTATGGAAAAGGAAGGATACACCCCAGATGTAGTAACTTTATTAAAACGTATTTTAGAGGAATCAGATTTGAAAGGGGTACGAAATTTACCAATTGTTAAAACCAAAGAAGTGGGGCATGGCGCAAATTCTAAAATGGTTATTATTGGACAAAAAGTGAATCTTAACAAAAACTAATGTTATTCTCAGAGAATTTTAATGTTCACATGCTAAAGTTTAAACATACTAATAGTATTAATAAATATTATATAAGACATAATAAGCATATAACAACACAAGGAGATTATAATATGAAAGCAAGAAATTTAATTGTAACATTAGCATGTTTGGGACTAAGTGTAGGAAGTGTGTTTGCAGCAGGCACAAAATATATTTCATTAGAAAAAGCTAAAGAAATTGCTAAGTCAAAAGTAGTAGGCGCAACAATTGAAAGTATCGAATTTGAACATGAATTAGGACGTGCAATCTATGATATTGATTTAATCCTGAATCAATATGAATATGATTTAAAACTAGATGCTATAACAGGTAGTGGTATCTCTATTAGGAAGGAATTACGTGACAAATTTGCAGGGGATTTAACTAATAAAGGAGGCAATGCAGTAAATAATGTTGTGAATAATACAGCCAATACTGTAGGGAATAAAGTAGCTATTTCAATGGAACAAGCTAAACAAATTGCTTTAAAACAAGTACAAGGGGCAACTGTTACTGATGCTGAATTTGATAGAACTGGTAATGTTTACGAAATCGAACTTAGAAAAGGCTATGTTAAATATGATATAGAGGTTTCAGCAAGTACTGGTGCAGTTATCAAAGTTGAAATTGACGACTAATTAAAAGTCCTTGATATAACGTAAATCTCATGCTTAATTATATAAATCCTGCCTAAATAATGTTAAATAAGGACAAAATATGATATAGTAGTGAGATAAGAGTTAAAAACAAGGAGCGACAATATGCAAAGAGTAGCAACACCAGAAGGTACTAAAGCATTACTTAATAAGTATGGCTTTTCGTTTCAAAAGAAATTTGGACAAAACTTCTTAATAGATCCAAGAGTACTTGATAAAATCATTGATGCAGCACAAATTACAAAAGAAGACTGCGTTATTGAAATCGGACCAGGGATTGGGAGTGTCACACAAGCTTTACTTGAAAATGCAGGTAAAGTTATTTCAATTGAGATTGATGATAAATTAATTCCAATATTAACGCAGGAGTATGGACACAATGAACACTTTAAACTTATTCATAAAGACGTTTTAAAAGTTGACCTTAAAAAGCTTATTGCTGAGGAGTCACCAAATCGTCCAATTAAAGTTGTAGCTAACTTACCATACTACATTACAACACCTATTGTAATGACACTTTTAGAAAATGATTTACCAATCGAAAGTATCACAGTTATGGTTCAAAAAGAGGTAGCAGACCGTCTTGCCTCTAAACCAGGTAGCAAACAATATGGCGCAATTACTGTATCAGTTAATTACTTTGCAGATCCATATTTAGTAGCTAATGTACCAAGAAACTGTTTCATGCCTAGACCAAACGTAGATTCAGCAGTTATTAAGTTAACTATAAATCAAAATCCAGTGGTTAAAGCAAATAATACAAAACAAATGTTTAATATTATTAAAGCTGCATTCTTACTTAGAAGAAAAACACTTTTAAATACACTTGCAGCACATGCTAATTTAGGACTTAGCAAAGAAGAACTTAAAACACTTCTTGATGAGAGTGGAATTGGCGCACAAACTCGTGGTGAAACTTTAAGCCTTGAAGATTTTGCAAGACTTTCAGATTACATTGATGAGCACAGAAGTGATAAATAAGATAATAAATAGTATTTAAAATTACCCTTGAATTACAGTAGTCTAATGATGATTTTTATGTAATTCAAGGGTTTTAATGTTTTTAACACAATAAAATATCAAGAAAAGCTATAAGGTGGATAAATATAAGTAGAGAGGGGAAAATAATCCTACTAAACGATATTGACAAAAATAAAATTGAAAACTATAATAAATACAATTTAAAATAATTAAAAAATATTAAAATTATATCCAGAAAGGAGTATATGAAATGGAACGTATATCTAACTTAATGAGTGTTGCAGCAAAATTTAATACTTTCTTTTTTAGCTGGGGCTTTTTCTTTTTTAGCGCTGGTTCTTTTTGCTGTAAACAAAATAAGTTAAAGCCAAGTGGCATATACGTCTAAATCATATCTCTTATCCACTAAGATATAAGGCCTTATGCCTAGCTGGCATAAGGCCTTTTTATTTTACAAATTTAGTAGATGAGGTAAGTAAGTGATAGTAAGTAGAGGTATAGGATAAAAACAAAGAGGTGATAGAAAGATGGAAGAACCACAATATTTAGGTGTTCAAAAGCAATGTTAGAAAAAATAGAGGAAGGGTTAAATACATATTTTAAACCACTTCCAGTAGTAGGATACCAAGGTGTTCCTGGAGCTTATGGAGAACAGGCAACTATCAATTATTTCCAGGGAAAATGGTCGAAATGTGTAGCTCATGAAGAATTTAGAGATGTTTTTGAGGCACTTGAAGCAGGGGAAATAGATTATGGTGTGATTCCGATCGAAAATTCTAGTGCAGGTGAGGTGTTAGATACATACGATCTCATTAACAAACACAATTTATATATTGTAGGAGAAGAAGTCGTAAAGATACAACATAATCTTTTAGGTATAAAAGGTGCGAAACTAGAAGACATTAAAGAAGTGTACTCTCATAAACAAGCTATTTCTCAATGTAAACCTTTCATCAGAGAGTGTGGACATATAGAAGCCATTCCTTATCTTAATACAGCAGCAGCTTGTGAATATATTGCTAGGTTAAAAGATGTAACCAAAGCGGCTATTGGAAGTAAGCGTGCAGGAGAGCTTTATGGACTTGAGCCTATTGCCACTAATATTCAATTCAATAAATATAACAGTACAAGATTCATTATACTTGCTAGAAAAATGCATATCCAAGATAACTGTGATAAAATCAGCATTTGCTTTACAACAGCTCATAATAGTGGAGCCCTATATAACATTCTCGGACACTTTGCTTACAATGGACTTAACCTCTTAAAGATTCAATCACGTCCGCTTTTAGAAAGACAATGGGAGTATTATTTCTTTGTAGATATTGAAGGAAACTTACAAGAAGCCAATGTGCTCATTGCCCTCAGCCGTGTAGAAGAACAAACAAGATATTTTAAAATACTTGGTAACTATCAGAAATATATAGATAAACCATTTAATAAATATAATTATGCTGTACTATCCTAGGAAATA
>CALGWE010000596.1:0-5561 GCA_937935915.1 uncultured Clostridia bacterium | reverse complement strand
AGACATTGCCGCAAATTTTTTGGCAACTTCCAAAATGACTTCTTTGGAATTTTCCATCGCAATTTCTTGATTTTTCTTAGCTTCTTCTTCCGTTTTAGCTGGTGGCACGATAACCTGTTCACCTATTAACTCATTGTTTGGCCAATTAGCTGGCATGGCAACATTATTTTTATCAGCCACTTGAAGTGCTGCTAAAGCTCTTATGATTTCTTGGATATTACGTCCTAATTCTGCTGGATAATATAAAATCATACGCACTGTGCCTTTTGGGTCTACAATGAATACTGCACGTACTGTCTGGGTATTGTTGGTACTATGTACCATACCAAGTTTTTTAGCAGTTTCACCCATAGCATCTGCAATGATTGGGAATGGAATGGCATCACATAGATTTTCCTTCATCCACTGTGTCCATTTCATATGGGGTTGCACTTGATCTACAGATAAGCCTAAAAGCTCTGCCCCTAACTGTTTAAAGTTATCATAGTTATTCGCAAAGGAAACAAACTCTGTGGTACAAACTGGTGTGAAGTCTCCTGGATGACTAAATAATACAAGCCATTTACCTAAATAATCATCTGGCAGCTTTCTTTTACCCATTGTGGTATGCACTGCCATATCAGGCATTTTATCACCGATCATAATAGGCTTTTCACACCCCTTATCCTTCATCTTATGCATATACATCATCTTATCATCTTTATCCATCATCTTATCATCTTTACACATCATCTTATCATCTTTACACATCATCTTATCGTCTTTATCCTTCATTTCTTCTGACATGCATTTATTAGGCTTTTTATACTCATAAGGTTTATCACATTTATTAGACCATTTTTTATTGCCTTTATCATCATCAGCTTTATCACATTTTTCCTGCTTCTTATCTTGCTTTTTATGCATCATCTCATCATCAGAATCCCAATACTCTTGCATACTTTTAATACTATGCATCATATTTGTGTTTTTAACATCGTTAGGCTGCATTCTTTATCACATCCTCATACTGCTTCATCATTAGGATATATATGATAAGTGCAGCTTTTCCTATACGTGTTTTAGGCTTTTAAATTCTATTGCTTTTTTAATCCCCTTTGATATTTACTAATCATATGAATGGCAATGCTACGGGGAATTTTTATAAAAGCTTTATTACGTGTGCCTGGTACAATCACTCTTTTTCCCTTCATAAGGCCTTTAAAAGCTGCTTGTGCCATAAATTCAGGTGACATAGCAATAGATGCATCTTCTTTACCTGCATTTTTAGCAAAATTTGTTTTAGTTGCACCTGGGCAAAGCGCTGATACTGAGATGCCATAAGGCTTTAATTCAATCCATAAAGCTTCTGAAAAAGATAATACATATGCTTTTGTTGCATAATATACGGCTGTATAAGGCCCTGGGTGATAAGAACCTGTTGACGCGACATTAAGTATTTTACCACTTCTTCTTTTTTGCATGTCTCGTGCAAAATATTTTGTGAGTAATGTTAAGCTTGCCATATTAAGCTGCATCACACTTAAATCTTTTTCTTTTTCTATCTCTAAGAATTCTCCTACATAACCTGCTCCTGCATTATTGACTAAAATCTCAACTTCTTTACCTAATGCTTTTACTGCTTGATATAGCTGATCCGCACCACTTACACTACTTAAATCCACCTCACATACATCCACTTTCACCTTATAACTGGCTTCTAATTCTCGTTTTAAAATATCCATTTTTTCTTTACTTCTAGCCGCTATAATAAGGTCATAACCATGACGGGCAAAAACTTTGGCAAGTTCTAAACCAATGCCACTAGATGCACCTGTTATTAAAACACTCATTTTCTTCCTCCACTTCTAAAAATCACTATAATAATTTATCTGCTTAAGTCTATGGCCTTATTATAACTTATTATAGATATTCTTAGAATAAGTGTAGAAAAATCCCTGAAAGGAGTCTTATATGATGAACTGGTTAAATAATCTCGGTAATAAATTTCGCATTTTTATGCAAGGGCGTTATGGCAGTGACCAATTAAATCTTGCACTACTTATCGTTTCAATTGTATTATCTTTCTTTGTACCATTTATACGTGTACCTTTTGTAGGATTAATTTCTTATATCCCACTTATCTTTTGTATTTATCGTATGTTTTCTAAAAACATTTCAAAGCGCTATGAAGAAAATCGTAAATTCATGAATTTCTGGCATCCTATTTGGCAAAAGATTTTAAGACTCAAAAATAAAGGCAGTAAAAAGGTTGCACGCCTTAAAGATAAAGACCATAAATATTACACTTGTCCTAATTGCAAAAAGACACTTCGTGTCCCTAAAGGACGTGGTAAAATCCGTATTACTTGCCCAAAATGCCATCAAGAATTTTCTAAACGTACTTAAGATATAACATCATGCGCATTTTTATTTAATTATTTTTAATTCTCATATATAATTTAATTACATTTAAAATCACTCAAAAAGCCAACTGGTCTTTTTGATTACTAAAACCAAACCCGTAGTAATCAAATGATCAGTCTTTTTTTATACTTAGATTTCATATTTAAGCTTTTCTTATTTAAGGAGGTTTTATCATGCATTTCAAAAAATTATTATGCAGTCTACTTGCTGCTACACTTATGACACCTGCTTTACTGGCTCAACCTATTACTCTTAGTTTGCAAGGTAATCAGCTCACCCTTAAGGAGTCGCCTATTCTCATAAACGACACCGTTTATTTACCATTACGTAGTTTTTCAGAAGCTCTTGGTTATAGTGCTCATTATGATAAAGCTCATGGACAAGTCACCATTAGCAATGAGTCTCAGGCACTTTTAACCCTTCCGATCACCCCAGATGCCCATGCAACTGGGGTACTTATTCAAAAAGGCCAAGCTTACTTACCACTTCGCCTTGTTTCTAATGCCTTAGGTTACAATGTAACCTGGGACCATCAGAGACAAACTATTACGCTTACCAAGGCTGTCCCTCAAAAGAATGGGGTGAGACAAATTGCCTTAGAAGTAGCTGCTTATATTAAAAACAAAGACTATGCCCCTATTACAGCCTTATTTGATGACACACTAAAAGCAAGTCTTAGTGCAGATGATATAGCCAAATCCTTTGCACAGCTTGAAAGTGTATTAGGCCCTATTCAGTCTTATAGCTTTCTCACAAGTGGTCACTTTGATGATTATGAAGAAGCTGATATTGTCCTTCAATATGCCCAAACTACAATTGGCCTTGGCATTGTTATAAATGAAAAAGGTGAAATTAGCGGCTTCCACACCAATCAATATACACCTGAAATCAGCTTACCAGCTGGGGCTGTAGAAAGAGAATTTACCTTTAGCAGTGATGAGGCTTATCCTCTAACAGGTACTTTAACTTTACCAAGTAATAAAGGTACTTATCCAGTTGTCATTTTAGTTCATGGCTCTGGCCCTTTAGATAAAGATGAAACCGTTTATAATACTAAGTTCTTTAGAGATCTTGCTTATGGTCTTGCCAAAGAGGGCATTGCAACTTTCCGTTATGACAAACGTACATATACTTATAGCGAAGAACTTGCAAATAGCACAACGCTGACTTTAAATGAAGAAGTCACAGATGATGCCCTTGCCGCTGCCCTCTTAATGCAAGATATGAAAGGGGTTAATAACAACCAAATTTATTTATTTGGACATAGTTTAGGGGGACTTCTTATTCCTATGCTAAATGAAAAGCTTAATCAAGATAATACACCTTCTGTAGCAGGTTATATTATGGCCAGTGCCCCTGCTAGACCCTTACCAGATGTTATCCTTGATCAATATAAATACATTATTTCTATTGATCACACCCTCTCTGCTGCTGAAAAAGATGATTATCTATCAGAAGTCAATTACTTTGTAGAAGCTGCCAAAAATGTTACACCAAGTAGTGCTGGGAATACTTTAGGCCTTGCAGGCTTTAATGATTTATTCTGGGCAGCTCTTAATAACTATGATCAGCAAGCTGAAGCCTTAAAAATCACTGTTCCAACTTTAATTACACAAGGTGAACGTGATTATCAAGTTACTATGGAAGACTTTAAACTTTGGCAATCTGTTTTAAAGGACAAGGATAACTTTACCCTTAAATCTTACCCTTCTCTTAATCACCTTTATGTGACTGGTTCTAAGCCAAGTATTCCAGATGAATATATGTTTGATAGCTTTGCAGATGAAAATTATATTAAGGATTTAGCAGCTTGGATTAAGGCGCAAAATAAATAAAGATTAGGCTCATAGATTGTAATCTATCAATAAAATAAGAAGGTGTCGCAAAATTATTATTAACCTTGCGACACCCTCTTATTTTATATCTCATTTTCCTGTACTTGGAGAATAGATTCTCTTTTTATATTAAATATTTTTTATGTATTATCTACCAATCATAACAGAAGTTGCTTTTACAACTGCAATTGCTTCTTTGCCTACTTCAAGCCCTAAATCTTTAACGGCTGCAATTGAAATAGTTGCTGTTACTTTATTACCGCCTACTACTTCCATAGCTACTATAGCATTTACTGCGCCTATTTCGATAGCTGTAATTTTACCTTTTAATTGATTTCTTGCACTTAAGCGTAAATCCCCTAAACCAATCATTACATCTGTAGCTTTTACAACAGCATAAGCTTCGCAGCCTTCAGTAAGTTCTAAATCATCTACTGCATGTAAAGAAATTGTGCTTGTCATTTTTGTGCCACATACATCAAGTGTAACAATGGCATTTACTGCACCTCTTTCAATAGATACGATTTGTCCTTTTAATTGATTTCTTGCACTAAGTTTCATATTATGCCTCCTTATTATATTTTCCAATTTATATTTTATTTTATATATTTTTATTTTTCAAATAAAATTTTATTGCTATTTGTAAAAGAGAAGACTCTAAAATATAAAAACCTCTTATAATGAGTAGTTTAATTAAACTAACTACTCACTATAAGAGGTTTAATCTTTAATTTAATAAATCCATTAATTCTTGTTCTGATAAGCCTGTTAATGTATTTTCAGCTTGTCCACTCATTACCTGTTCAATGAGTTCTTTTTTCTCTTCTTGAAGGGCTATGACACGTTCTTCTATAGTACCTTCTGCAATAAGTTTAATAACTGTTACAACTTCTTTTTGTCCCATACGGTGGGCTCTATCACTTGCCTGATTTTCTACTGCTGGATTCCACCATGGATCAAAATGAATTACAATATCTGCTGAAGTTAAGTTAAGTCCTGTTCCCCCAGCTTTTAAACTTATTAAAAATACTGAGTTTTCACCTTCATTAAATTCATTAACCATATTTATTCTTTTCTTAGATGAAACACTTCCATCTAAGTAACTAAAAGAAATTTTTTCTTCCTTAAGTCTACTACTTATATTTTTTAATACTGAAGTAAACTGTGAAAACACAAGAATTTTATGTCCTTCTTCTACTCCTTGATTTAATATTTCAACTAAAGCCTCTATTTTCGCACTTTCCCCCATATAATCATTTATTGTTACAGAAGGATCTAAGGCTAATTGTCTAAGTTTAGTTATATAAGATAATATCTCTA
>CALGWE010000595.1:0-5561 GCA_937935915.1 uncultured Clostridia bacterium | reverse complement strand
TGGAGTTTTAAAAATATAAAATTGTTTGACAATTAAAATAGTTAATGATACGCTTGTAAGAGATTAAGGGTAAAAATAAATATAGAGAGGGGAACCAAAATGCTTTGTATGGGTAATTTTTTTGATGAAGTGTGTGAAAAGTTTAAAGACAGAGAATGCATTTACTTTCCTAGCACAGAAAGATGTTATACATATGGTGAATTTCATGAGTACGTAACAGATATAGCCAAGGGGCTTATCGCAATGGGGCTCACACGTCATGATCATATTGCTGTAAAGGCAATGAACTGTCCAGAGTGGATTGCAATAGAAATGGCAGCAACTAAAATAGGGGTAGTACTTGTTATTTTAAATGCAAACCTTACTTTACAAGAGTTAGCATATGCAATGGACTTTGCAGAAGTAAAATATTTATTTACAGATAAACGTGAAGAAGACTTCCACTGCATCGTATTTGATGAGGATTTAGAAGCTGTCATTGCTAAAGGAAGAAATGAAATAAGTGATGAGGAAGTTAGAAGATGGCAGGCAGATGCCAAAGAAACAGATACTGCATTTATCGAATTCTCTTCAGGCACAACAAGTAATCCTAAAGCAATTATTAGCCCACATGCATTAATTACTTGGAATTGTGTACGTTTTGCAGAGAACTTACCATACAATAAAGATGATAATTTATTACTTTGTGTACCACTTGCACATGCCTTGGGCAATAGCTTAACAGTTATTCCTGTATTTCACTATGGTGCGAAAATGACAATTATAGAAGGGTTTGAAGTAACTAAAGTACTCACAACGATTGAAAAAGAAAGATGTACTGTTTTCCATGCAGTACCTACTATGTTTATGTATCTCTTAAAACGTCATAAGGGCTTTGATATCAAGTCATTACGTGCAGCCCTTATTGCGGGGTCTATTGTTTCAAAGAAATTGATGGAAGAGATTCGAGATGAATTAGATATTCCAGAGATTGTGCAAATGTATGGACAAACGGAAGTATTAACAATTACGGTTTCAACCTTAGATGACCCAATGGAAAAACGTATGGGAACAGCAGGTAAGGCTATGCCAGGGGTAGAAGTTAAAATTGTAGATCCTGAAACGAACTTGGAAGTGCCACGGGGTAAAGAAGGGGAGTTAATATTCCGTACACCATACCATTTTGATAGCTACATGCACAATGAAAAAGCAACTCGTGAAACAATAGGTGAAGATGGTTGGATTCATTCAGGCGACTATGCTGTGCAGGATGAAGAAGGGTATATTAATATTTGTTCAAGACTTAAAGAACTGATTATTCGTGCAGGGGAAAATATTGCACCAAATGAAATTGAAAATGTACTCTTACAATTTCCAGCAGTAGAGGAGGTAGCCGTAATAGGTGTGCCAGATGAATTTAAGGGAGAAGAAATTGCAGCCTTCATTGTAGCTAAAGAAACCATTAGTAAGGTAGAACTTAAAAAATATTTAATGAAATTTTTAGCAAAGCATAAAGTACCTCGTTATATTTATTTTGTAGAAAGCTTACCTAAGACAGGCAGTGGCAAAATTAGAAAGTTTGCTTTAAAAGATGCATATCTTAAGGAGCAGGAAGAGAAAAAAGAAGCCCATTTAAAAGAAATAGCAAGATAAATCATAAAAGCCTATACATGTGTCCTTTATAAAAATAATATAAGATAATAGGAGAAGATAAGAAAAGGTGAGTATATGGAGACTAAGAAATTAACAAAAGCAGCAATTATATCAGCTCTGCTCATTATATTTAGTATTATTTTTTGTGGGATAGGTATAGGCAGTTCTTTTTATCTAGAATTTATAGTGCCTATTGTAATCACAATTGTTTATCTTACTTGTGGTTTTAAGTGGACGCTACTGGTGGGAATCAATACAATTTTAATTATTGGATTAGGACTTGGGCAGGTTACAACAAGTATTTGGCTTGTGCAAAGTGTGTTAATTGGTATGATAGTTGGCGGATTATTATTAAGGACAGGCCATGTAATGGATGACCTTTTAATTGGGGCATTACTAGGTTGCCCTGTTATGCTGCTTATAGATTATTTTATTAGTATTTTAACAGGTGTGAGCATATTAGAAAGTTTAGGTTTTGAAGAACTCATTACAAATCAGGCTTTAGCTGAAGGGCTTTATTACTTTGGCATTGCCTGTGTGCCTATTGGCACCATTGTACTAACTTATGTGTGTGTGCTTATTTTAGCGAGACGCTTAAATATATTAAATAAGCAAACGAAGGTGAAATATAAAGTTATTAGAAACTTTTTGAAGTATAAGCCTTATTTATATTGTTCCAAGTCTCTTATAATAGGTGGTATGCTCTACATCATAGTAAGTACGGTTTTGCCAATGAGTCATTTTGTGTATGTGAAAGCATTAGGTATGAGCATTAAATGTATTTTGATTTACTTTATACTGATGGATGCGACGGCAATTATAAGTCTAGGGGTGTATCGTAAAACGGCTTCTTTACTTTTAAGTAATGGGGTAGGCATTATTGTTATTGTATTGCTTGTGGGTTGGTTTGAATGGAGTTTATATGGGATTATGCTTTTAAGCTTAAGTATAGACTTTAAAATGCATATTAGAGAAAGACAAACACATATATTAAAGTGTTTAGTGCAATATTAAATAAAAGCTACTATTTTACATGAGCTTGTGAAAGGCATGTAAAATAGTAGCTTTTTATTTTAAGAGGATATGGCAAGAGTTTAAGAGATATTTTTAAGGATTTTCACTAGGGTTTCATGATAAGCTACTTGTCCCCCTATATCTGATTTGTGTGCAAAGGTAAGCATATTTGGGTTACCATGCTTTTCCCACCAGCCCATATGCATCATGACAACTTGGTCAGGAATAGAAGCATCAACGATAAAGGTCACTTCGATCTTACCACATTCAGAAGCAAGGAAGGCAGTTTCACCATCCGTAATGCCATGGGTATGAGCGACTTGTGGTGAAATATAAGCTTTAGAAAGTCCCTCTTCATCCATCATATGTTGGCTAAATAAAGTATTTTTGCCATGGGTTGTTAAAAGGCGTAAGCTAGTAGGCCCTGAAAGTGGGCGATAATCCACTGGTGCATAAAGTTCAATTTTTTGTGATGGTGTGTCAAAAATTAAGTTTTCCCAGGCAATAGATTGATGACATGTAAAATAATGATTTTTTAAGTAATCTAGTGAAAGCTCAGGTTCTATGGCTTTAAGTGGTTCTAAAACTTGGCTAAGATAAGTCCCCTTAGGAACTTGAGGATAAGCTGACATACCCATTTCTTTAGCAAGTGCAGCAAAGAAATGATATTCATCCATAAGAGGATGTGCTGGAGTAACGGCTTGTTCATTATAAGTCATATAAGGATTGGTCATAGAGCTATAAAATAAATCTTCGCTTTCAAGTGAAGTAGTGGCTGGAATAATTAAATCACAAGCTCTCGCAGTATCTGTCATAAACTGCTCAAAGCAAACTTTAAATTCAATTTGTGCAAATGCCTTATTTAAAGCATTGAGGTCAGCAAGCTGATTTAATAAGTTACTTTTTGTAATGACTGCCATTTTAAGAGGCACATTAAAAGTACACATAGGAGCAGCATCAGAAGCTAGTGAAAAGGCTTCTGAATTTGGCACGAAAACATTATTTTTAAATATTACCTCTGAACTAATACTTTCTAAGATATAAGTCTGCAAATCATTGGTATAAACATAACGACTTTGGTCATATTGGGTACTGCCATAAGGATCTGCATTAATGCGGCTTGGGAAGACTTTATTGGCATAGTTAATGCCGCCACCACTAAAGCCGATTTGACCTGTAATAGCGCCTAAGGCATCAATAAGGCGAATGGTTGCGCCCCCATTATAGTATTTTTGTAAGCCATAGCCTAATAAGATTGTGGCATGTTTTTTTGTATAATGCTGCACTAAAAGGGCTAAAGTGGCCTCTGTTAAACCACATTCCTTTAATAAAACTTGTAAGTCTAAAGCTTTTACAGCATTTGTATAAGCTTCAAAGCCATGGACATGGGCTTTGACATAAGCTGCATCATAAAGGTCTTTTTCAATAATGTATTTCCCCATGGCAAGGGCTAAAGCATAATCTCCATTTGGTTTAATTTGAACAAAGTGATCAGCAATTTGAGCTGTAGCAGTATAAATAGGATCAATGACAATAATAGGAATACCTTGCTTTTTAGCTTTACGGAGCATTTGCATAGTGTGAATCGTTGTAGAAGCTGGGTTTTTACCCCATACGAAGATCGCTTTGCTATTTAACATATCTTCGAGACTATGACTTCTGCTATCTCCAAAGTCGGCTTTTTGCGCTGCAATACCTGCACTCCAACAAGGGCCACCTTTTTGTTTGATGACCCCACCATAAAAGCCAAAGAATAAATCGCCTATACTTTTTAAAAGCCCTCCGTTGCCATATTGTTCATAATAAAGTACGCTATGACTTCCATAAGTTTCCTTATAGTGGAGCAGCTTTTGAGCGGTTAGATGGAGTGCTTCTTCAAAAGAAATTTCCTGCCAAGTATCTCCTACTTTTAAGAGTGGTGTTTTTAAACGTTCTGGATGATTTAAACGGTCTAAATGGGCAAGACCTTTTTTACAAATAAATCCTTTGGTATAAGGATGTAAGGGATCTCCCTCAATTTTAGTAACAGTGTTGTTTGAGACATACACATTGAATTTACAGCAATCAAAACAATCTAATGTGCAGCCGTGACTAATCTTTTTCATAAAACTCCTTTATATGGTTTGAATTTAAGATAATATGTGTTTTATTATATAATAGATTAGAAGAGGAGAAAATATAATATTTATAGTCTCTATATAATATTATGGTACAATGAGAAAATCACTTAAGAATAGAGAGGGTATATCATGAATGGTTTAGTTGAACAGTTAATTTATAGTGTGCCGGCAGCAATTTGTTTACATGAGTATGCCCATGGATTGGTATCTTATCTTTGCGGCGATCCAACACCTAAAAGGGGAGGTAGACTTTCTTTAAATCCATTACATCACTTAGACCCTGTAGGAACACTTTGCCTTATTTTCTTCCATTTCGGATGGGCAAAACCTGTGATGGTCAATCCTAATTATTATAAAAAGAGAAAGCTAGGCATGGTACTTGTAGCCATTGCAGGACCGCTGACCAATTTTATTATTGCTTTTTTAAGCATGTTAGGTATGGGCATCATTATCAAACAAACAGGGGGTTATGCGAGTGATGTCACTGTTTATATATTCACATTTTTAAATTACTTGGCCATTATTAATATTGGACTTGGGAGCTTTAATCTTATTCCATTTCCACCATTAGATGGGTCTAAAATCGTAGGCGCTTTATTACCAGAAGATAAATATTTTGGCTTTATGCGTTATGAACGTTATGGGCAAGGGATTTTAATGTTATTACTTGTGACAAATATTTTAGATAAACCATTAGACTTTATCCATAGTGGTATTACAAATGGGATTTGGCATATGGTAGGCGGTATTTTGGGGATTGTTTAAGTATAGATAGAATATATTTGTGAAAAATAA
>CALGWE010000594.1:0-1219 GCA_937935915.1 uncultured Clostridia bacterium | reverse complement strand
CTTCTTTTTTTAACCCTAACTCTGTTAAACGATTTTGTTGTGACTCCGTATATGTAACTGACATAGATATCCTCCCCACTACTTCCTACCTTGGTTTAACTTAATAATTCATAATGCTCAAAACGTGCTGTTTCAAAATCTGCAATTTCATTATAAGCAGCTAAGGCGAAATCAAATAGTTTTGCTCCTATTACTGCTCCAGTCCCCTCTCCTAGGCACATACCACATTCTATATAAGCCTTTTTATTAATAGCCCTTAATGCTAATTGTCCTGCTGGTTCTGCTGAACAATGTGAGGCAAACATATATTCACTAGCTACAGGTAATATTCTAATAGCACAATTGGCAGCTACTACTGATATGAAACCATCTATAATAATAGGTATTCTATAAACTGCTGCCCCAATATAAGCACCTACCATTCCACAAATATCATACCCACCTAATTTACTTAAAACATCTATTGGATCTTCTACATTAGGCTTATTAACTGCAATAGCTTCTTTAATCTTTTCAATCTTTCTCAAAATCCCCTCACTAGTAAGTCCAGCACCTTTTCCTGTCACTTCTTCTACAGATACATTTTCTAAAACAGATAAAATTGCACTAGATGTAGATGTATTACCAATTCCCATCTCACCTGTCATTAATAAATCATATCCTTCATCTTTCATCTGTCCTACTAAATCTATACCAACTTCAATGGCCTTTAAACATTGCTGTCTTGTCATAGCAGGTCCCTTTGTCATATTTTCTGTGCCATAAGCTATTTTACGATTAATAACGCCTGGTACGTCCATATCTCTGTAAATCCCCATATCTATAGGAAAGACATCAGCCCCACAAACTTTAGCAAAGGAATTAATAGAAGCAATCCCCTTCGTAAAGTTTTCTGTAACCACAGCCGTTACCTCACTTGATGTTTGGGTAACCCCCTCTGCAACAATACCATTATCTGCGCAAAATATAAGAACTGCTTTTTTATCAGCCTTAGGCGTTACTGTTTCTCTAATGCCTGATAACTGAATTACTAATTCCTCTAATCGCCCTAAACTTCTTAATGGCTTGGCAATATCATCCCACTTTTTCCTTGATGCTTCACAAATTTCTTGATTTAACGGTCTTGCTAAATCTAGTGCTTCTTCAAGTTTCATATTTTCACCCTCTTGTCAGTATGTTTGATTTATTTAAATATTTTTTCATTTTAATTTTATAGATA
>CALGWE010000593.1:0-1755 GCA_937935915.1 uncultured Clostridia bacterium | reverse complement strand
TTGTAGCATTTATCGTTTCATTTGTTTGGCCATTCATTCAAGGAAGTCTTAACAGCTTCGGTCAATGGATTGCAACTTCACAAGATACAGCACCAGTTTTAGCACCATTTGTATTCGGAACACTTGAAAGATTATTATTACCATTCGGGCTTCACCACATGTTAACAGTTCCAATGAACTATACTGAACTCGGTGGGGTATATACAATGCTTACAGGTCCTAACGCAGGACAAATTGTTGCAGGGCAAGACCCATTATGGTTTGCTTGGATTACAGACCTTAACAATTTAAGAGCAGCCGGAGATATGGAAGCTTACAACACACTTTTAACAACTGTAACACCAGCTCGTTTCAAAGTAGGTCAAGTTATTCTTTCAACAGCTTCTTTACTTGGTATTGCCTATGCAATGTACAGAAACGTAGATGCAGATCGTAAAACAAAATACAAAAGTATGTTTGTGTCAACAGCACTTGCAGTATTTTTAACAGGGGTTTCAGAACCAATTGAATTCATGTTCATGTTCGTTTCACCAGTTTTATATGTAGCTTATGCAGTTATTACAGGTATAGGATTCGCACTTGCGGATTTCATTAACTTACGTGTACATGCATTTGGTAGTATTGAGCTTATTACAAGAATTCCAATGATGCTTAGTGCAGGTATTGGTGGTGACGTAATTAACTTCATTATTGCAAGTGGTGCATTCTTCCTTCTTAACTTTGGGGTATTTAATTTCTTAATTAAAAAATTCAACATTGGTACACCAGGTCGTAATGGAAATTACACAGATGAAGCAGATGCTGCTTTAGAAAAAATCGAAGGTGACCAACAAGTAATGAATATCATCAAACTTCTTGGTGGTAGAGAAAATATCGTGGACGTAGACGCATGTATGACAAGACTTCGTGTAACAGTTAAAGATACAGATAGAGTTGGCGTTCAAGATGAATGGAAACAAAATGGTGCCCTTGGTCTTATTATTAAAGATAAAGGTGTACAAGCAATTTATGGACCTAAGGCAGATGTTTTAAAATCAAATATTCAAGATGTATTAGGAGTATAAAATGAAATTATTAACTTTAAACTGCCATTCTTGGCAGGAAGAAAATCAATTAGATAAGATTAACTATTTAGCTCAAATTATTAAGGCGGAAGACTTTGACGTGATTGCCCTACAAGAAGTAAGCCAACATATGTTAGGCAAGCAGTTTAAAGATAATTTAAAAAGTGATAACTATGCAGTTGTTCTTAATGAGGCCTTACAAAAAATAGGTGGCCCTAACTATGAAATGGTATGGGACTTTGCACACATTGGTTTCCAGGTGTATGAAGAAGGATTATGTATTTTAAGTAAACATCCTATTGTAAATAAAGAAAGCTTCTTTGTAAGTGCCTCAGAGGACACTTTAAATTGGAAATCACGTAAAATCGTTAATGTAACCGTTCGTTATAAAGGCGAGGAAATCGATATTTACAGTTGCCACCTTGGCTGGTGGGATGATGAGGAAGAGCCATTTAAAGAACAAGTGGAACGCTTAAACAAAAGATTAAGTGGGTCACGTAGAAGTTTCTTAATGGGTGATTTTAATAACAATGCCAATGTAAGAGGCAAAGGATATGATTATATCCAAGATTTGGGATGGTTAGATACTTATCAACTAGCAGAGGAAAAGGATAATGGCATTACTGTACAAGGGAAAATAGATGGTTGGGAGAAAAATTCAATAGGGTTAAGACTCGATTGTATTTTTACG
>CALGWE010000592.1:0-10095 GCA_937935915.1 uncultured Clostridia bacterium | reverse complement strand
TACTTCGTATTAAGCTAATATAGTCATCATAACTTTTATTTTGATCTGGTATTCTATTAAAACTAATATTAATCACATTGTATTTGTTAATATGCTTCTCGTAGCTTTCTACCTTGCTAATCTTAAGTTTATCAAAAATCCCATTTGCGCTTACTGCCTTAGAATAATAGGCCCCTAACATATCTGCAACGCTAGACTTTCCAAATCTTCTAGGTCTTGTAATACAAACGTATTTATCTGATGTATTTACGCGTTCATTTAGCCTTTCTATAATCAAAGACTTATCTACAAAATATTTGCTCCCCGCTAATTCCTTATAATTCTCAAAGGGTTTATTTGTATTTAAATACATAGCCAATATTCCTCACCTCCTCATATATCATTGTTTCATTATGATTATCGTCTTCTATCAACCATATTATACTTAATTATATTGTATCAGACATCTACTTTCTCTTCTATTCTTAGTCTGTTTTATACTAAACCTATCCACTTTATCATAAAGTTCCAATCCTTTATACTTCCATCTGTTTCTAATATGTCTAGATACACCCCATCACCTTTTCCTACTTCCCAAATAGCACCCATGGAATTTCTATTTTCCGTTACCTTATTTTCTCTTAACCAATTTGCTAAGACTTCTTTACCTTCACCATATTTATGATTCACATATCCTACAATATAAATATCAACCAAGCTAGCTCCTATTTCATGGGGCTTTAACCTGAGAATATGTTGTCTAATAGTCTCCTCACGTTCTTCTTCATTGGCATGCATTAATTCTCTCTTAATTTGTTCTATGTGATAAGCCTTAAAGCTTCTCTTATTCCATTGTTGTAACTTTTCTTCTTGCCAATCTAGCTTTTCTAGGTGAACTAACATATTTTTTAAAGTTGCCATAGTTGGAATTACTTTAGTTGTGATACTCCTGCCTTTTACATGATTGGGTAATTCTATCTTTATATTCATATAACTCCCCCTCTATCTCAATTCTATTTTCACAATATAATCTATCTCTTTATAAACAACATTTTCTCTCTACCCTGCATAGCAGTAACATACTTTGTCCCCCTTATAGTCTTTTTATCACTCCAACCAATTTCCCCATTACTTTGAAATCCCCTTCACTTATAGAAATGGGTTCATACTTAGCATTTTCGCTTACAAGTAACACTGTGTCTCCCATCATCATTGGAAATTATGTCGTTGTGCCTCCGTTATAGTAAGCTGCTATAATATCATGATTTCCTACATTAACCCCCACTTCAATAACGACATAATTTCCATCTTCAATGCCTATACCAATCATGCTGTCACCTTTGACTTGTAATATATAGGAGCGGCTTGCCTTAGTACCTATAAGTTCATAAGGCATGATGAAATCTCCTCTGACTTCATCAATGATTTCTATTGGTTTACCTGCTGCAATATCTGAGTAGACGTGAAGTCGTAATAATTTTTCTTCCTCTAACGCCACCTCTGCTAAATAAACTTCTCTAGAACTTAAGTCTCTTTCAAAATTTGTCGTGCGTTGTGTAGCATAATCTGTATAACTATAAGTTTCAATACTACTTGGAAAAAGTCCCGCATGACATACTGGTATGTCTTTAATCACATTAAACTTCTCATCTAAGAAGGCAATATGTTTCCCATTTGTTGCAATGCCATAAGGCACATTGCTTACATTCATATAAGACTTTAATTGTTCAATAGCTTCTCGTATTGGCACTTCTTCTTTTTTTGTTTCTATAAATATGTAAGGCGTTTGTGTTCTATTATTCATAACTGCTACATCTACTTTGCCTGTTTGAGAAAAGTTTCTTACAGGGTATTCTACTTTAAGTATTTCTTTAGGATAACCATAATTATGTATGAGTTCACTCATTATCCATTGTCTCACAGATTCTTCATGCGTTGTTTCATTAGCTAGCTCATCTCTAAATAAATATTTTTCATAAGGTACCATGTAATAAGCATTCATGCGACTACCACTTTGTATACTTAAATATTGTGGGTTAATTTCACCCATAAATTTAGAGGCTGTGCCATAAGAACACATATATAATTTTTCTTGTGCTCTTGTCATCCCTACATAAAGAAGTTTACGTTCCATAACCTCTTCCATTTTTACTTCCATAGGCTCGGCACCTTTAGTTGTATAAGGAATAACATCTTGATTAAGGTCTACCAAAATAACAACTTTAAACTCTAGCCCTTTCACAGAGTGAATCGTTAATAACTTTACTTTGTTACAACTAAAGCTTTCTTCTTGATTATTTTTAAATAAAATGCTCTCAATGCCTTTTTCTTTAAGTGCATCTTGAATAAGGGCTAAGTTTTTATTGAGTTTCGAAACGACAGCTATATCTTCTAATGCATAACCTTCTCTAAGTAACGTCTTAATTTGTCTTACGATATAAAAATTTTGTTCCTTACTATTTTCAAAATGCCTATAGACAGGATATTCCCCATGTCTTTCTAAAAGGGTAGGTTTCACAAAGTCTTCATCAGCTATCAGATTCCCTTCATTTAAAAGTAAACTATACGCACACTCTGAGATTTCCGTTGTCGTACGATAATTTTTATTAAGTTTATACCCCTTTCCCGTCATATCATAACCAATACTTTTAAAGGAACGTCCCTTTACAAGCCATGCCTGAGAATAAATGCTTTGTGCCTCATCCATTAAAAATAATATAAAATCCCCTCAACTTCTTCCATTAATTTAAATACAGCTTCACGATTTTTGCTATTTTTATAAAGTCTACTAGGGCCTTCCCCATTACCAATCGTGCGTCCTATACGATCTGCTTCTTGATAGGTTTCTAAGCTTGTGTAATTGCACCCTCTAATCCAGTTCATCTCATCATAAAGGAACTTCATATTTTGATGACTTATAAGTGTTACCTTAGGATACTTTTCTTTTATATTATTTATTGCAGTCTGTAAAATCTCATTAGGCACACGCCATACTAATTCTATTTCCTTATGATTTTCTTTCTTCCACTTAATAAAGTAACGCATCATAATGGCATCAATATTTTTGACAACCACAGGACTTTCCTTCTTATTAGGCACTTCCTCCCCCTTTTCCGCCATAATCTGCCCATAAAGATACTCTATATATCTTGTAAGGGACTTATTATAGGTTACAAAAAGTATCTTATCCCCCAAATCACAATATTTTTCTAACAAATACGGAATACGATAAACCCCTACGGAAGTTTTTCCTGAACCAGCTATTCCCCGAATTACTGCATGCCCCATAGCACCATTTTCAGCTAACTTTTGCTGCTCTTTATTAAGCTTCATAAAAACGCCCCCTTTATTTAAATTTATTATACAATATACAGATAATTCATTCTATATTTTCAAAATTTTTATACTAATTATGATTCATCATCCCTTCTTCTTTTTCTGCTAAAATATATGCATCACATATTCAAGAAAGGTTAAATGTCATGACTAAAATCTCTAAAAAAAATTTAATTACTCATAAAAAGACCGTTATATTTTCCTTCATTTTAAGCATTTGCTTGGCACTTGGACTCTTTGTAAGCCAAAAATTTTATCATGCAGATGCTACTGCTATGGCAAATTTAGATTCAACTTCAGCTGTTACAGTGGTAAAAAACGCTGACTATTATGCCTTCATCCCAAAATCACCAGCCAGTAAATCAGCCTTTATCTTATATCCTGGTGCGCTAGTAGATGCCGAATCTTATGCCCCACTTATGGCCCAATTAGCTGAACAAGGCTATACCAGTTTCATTGCAAAAATGCCCTTGAACATGGCTATATTAAAAAAAGATGCTGCTGATCAAATCATTACAGATTATCCAAATATCACAGACTGGTATATAGGTGGTCACTCCTTAGGCGGTGTTATGGCAGCAAGTTACACTGATGAAAACCCTGACCTCATCAAAGGCATTGCTTTCCTAGCTTCTTATCCTAACAAAGACTTAGCAGATCAAACACTTAAAGTTGTCTCTCTTTACGGCACTAACGACGGCGTCCTCAATATGTCCGCTTATAAAGAAGCTAGGCCACTCTTACCAACAGCTTCTGCTCATTACAAAGAACTACCTATTCCAGGTGGTAATCATGCAGGGTTTGGAAATTACGGTCCACAATCTGGGGACAATACTGCTACCATTTCAGCTGAAATGCAACAAGAACTTACGGTTGATGCCATCATTAATTTAATGAACGAATAAAAATAATGCTTTTCTAAAAATAACGGCATATCATACAATCTAAAAAGAAGCATAGGCTACATTACACGCCTATGCTTCTTAAATTTTAAGCTTTTTTTAGCTCTTCATTTACAATCCAATTTCTATTTTCATCCCACAAGTGTGGCAAAACGCCTACCACTGCATCTGTATTAAGTAAACCATAAATATGAGGATATGCCACCCCACAATTACCGCCATCTTCCCATTTAATTTCAGCTTCCACTTTCTCCGTATCAATCATAAGTATCACTAAATTTTCTTCAATGTCTTTAAAGTTAGACACCACTCTTGGATATGTTGATACTTCGCTACAATGAATAAATCCATCCAATTCCAAGTATGCCTCACCATAATAACTTTTATCTTTATACCGCTCCCATGTTGCTTCTTTCAAGCAATGAATAATAATCATAATATCCTCCTGAAAATAATATTTAATGCTGATTATATCATCATATTCCCAAGAATAATATACTATTTAGTAAACTTTTCTAATCAACAAAAAGGAGCACAAGAGATGTATCACCACACTTATATATATCACAAAAAAATAGGTCATCCCTATCGAACTTTATTTTTTTATGAAGCTTACTTTTTCATTAATAAGCTCACTAACCTTTCTCCTATTATCTCCTCATTCTCTTCTAAATCTATTCTTATTGCGCTCATAAGTACTACGCGATCTTCAATCTTTACCTTTACTTCTTTATCTATTTTGTTATCCTGCTCACTACCTAAAAATTTAGGATATACTAATATAATTTTTTCGCATCTGTAGCTTATACCATAGGCGACCATTTGATAAATATCATCTCTGCCTACTTTAAAGTCATCTTCCTGTCCTACTAGTTCTTTATACTTTGCATCTAAAATATATCTCGCTTCGTTCCCTTCATATATACTTATATCTGGTAATAGTTTAATACATTCCTTCTCCTCTATCTTACCTAAATAGTGCAAAGGCCCTTGATATTTGACAGTATACTTTTTGGGCATAAAGTTTTTTAAAACAACATAAATATATCTTTCAAATAGCTTATTTAAAGGCACCAAGAAATTAAATATTTTCTCATTACCTTCATGCATGGTAGGTGAACTATTATAGTAAAATAATTTTGCCATATTAAAGATCGGTTCATAATTAGCATTTAAACGATTGAATTGAACGCTTTCCCATATTCCTTTATGAAGATATACTGTTGCAACATCCTCAAACCATAAAAGTGCCTTTTGTAATTGCATTTTACTATTTTGTACTTTCGTTTTCTTTACTAACTGTAAAATAACTGTTTTTAATATGCGATTCAGTAATGTATTCTCTGTAAAATAACTTATACTTACATAATGTAAGTGGGGTTTATAAGAATTCTTACTTATAGTCTCTTGAAAATTAATCTTTCCTTTAATATAAGATTGATTTTCATTGAAAACTTCATAATCCCTATTCATTTCCCTTGATACCATTTTTAAAAGCTGATTGATAAATATATTTATATAGAGTTCAAATAAATCACATTCAAAAGTATCCATTTGTTGTGGCATAGGTAATTCTTTTACATTTAAAAATCCTGAGTAATTAAGTAGCTTAATCATCACCTGAAATGCTCTTTGATAGCTCAGTTGTGTTTTCAGATTTCTCGCTACTTTAGGATAAATTAATAATCTTGTTTGATTAACTTGTATAAAGCCTACATAATGTTTAATAAGTAATGTATGGTCAGCTTGCAATATTAGATTATTATTTCCTAATATTGTCTTCATACTTAGGATATCTTTTTCCTGCTCTCTAGTTAACCCAACTTTTTGCTGACTATCTTCAAAGACAATGATTACTTTATTCTCCCCCATTAGACTGCTCCTCATAAATTTTTTTGATATTGATTTCAAATTCTGAGGCTGTGTTTTCTACTGAATTCATATCTAAATAAATAATATTACCATAATCATCATAAAAGTCTTTGCCAACAATATTTCTTAATGTAGTTATATCATTGTAAAAATACTCGCCTAATAAAGGTAAGATTTTATAATACCATGTTTGATATAAGTCTTTTAAGTTATCTATTCCCATGAAATAAGCATGTCCAATCCTATGGTCACGATCATACTTTTTCATAATCTTTTCATTTAATGCTTTCATGAGCTTCGTTAAATCTACTTGATCATTAATAATTGCATTACAAGTCTCACTAATAACCGTTTCATCTGGCTCGATTTCAACAAATGTAAAGCGTCTTCTAAGGGCAGTATCTATAACGGCAATGGAACGGTCTGCTGTATTCATAGTACCAATAATATAAAGGTTATCTGGCACTGTAAATTCTTTTTTAGAATAAGGTAATGTGGCTTTTAACCTGCCTCTTTTATCTTGTTCAATTAAGGTGATTAATTCCCCAAATATCTTTGAAATATTCCCCCTATTAATTTCATCTATTACCATGTAATAAGGTCTTATCTCTTCTTTATCACCAATCACCATTCTATTCTTCGTGCAGGTTGTTATAATTTCAATAATATCTGATACACTCATACGATTTAAGGCATAAATTGTTTTTAAGGTAAGGATTTTCTTATTATATTTTAAAATATTAATAGGATACTCTAACCCCTCAACCCACTCTACCTCTCTTCTATGTGCATAGCTTTGCCCTTGTTTATAAATATAATCTGATTTGATAATCCCTATTTTTCTTATTGTCTCGGGACCATCATAAATAAGAACTACATCTCCACAGTTCATTTCATTTACTAATGCATTTACACTACTGGCATCATTGGTTGGTTTTTTTTCACTAGATTTACTAAGCTCATTATAAATATCATCATAAGAATAATTGCTTAAATCTTCATCCTCCAACCATCCTATGGCAATCTCATGTTGCTTAATACATTTATTGTATAAGTCTTCATTTTTACGTTCACCTAAGGATACCTTCCAGATTGTACTATCGGCATTAATACGGTTAATATACTGTGAATTTTCTTTATTTCTAATCAATTCTTTTTCTGCATTAATACAATGTTCTTTAAAAATACCATTTTCAATTTTATATCCTACCTTACCTTGGTCTGTATCACTTAAAACAGGTCTAATGCCTTCAATGAATTCTTCATAAGAATAAGCTTGATGAAAAGTAATATTTTTAATTCTATTTTCTTGTAAAGCTACTTCATAGCCACCTTTAACACCAACATATTTTCTTTCAAATGCCTCTATTATTTGCTTGGTTGCATAAGTCTTTCCTGTTCCTGGAGGTCCATATAAAATCATATTCGGATTAAAATTTAATAGATTAGCTAACTTCTCATGTTGTGCTAATATTTCTTCTACCTCAATATCATCTTCTTCAATTAGTGAACTATTATCTTTATTACTATTATCTACCACCTTATTAGACTTAGTCTTTTTACGTCCAACTAAAACGTTGTCATAAAGTTTTACTAAAGTAGGTACCTTACAATAACCTCTTTCTTGTAGCTCTTCTATTAAATTAGTAAGGAACTTTCGCTTCTTACTCGCATGATCCTGTAATGCATAGACATTTAATTCCTTAATAGAATAATACCCTTCCTGTTGATTTCTTGTCCTATATAATGCATCTAATTCTTCATATATTTCGAAGGTATCTCCTGTAAATCTTTCTATTTCCTCAATCTTCATTTCTTCTAGATTGTTAATATGTACACGAATGTCGCCTTCTTTATACTGTACATTGGCACCTTCTAGAGCAATGTATATATTAATCGTATTTCCCTTAAAATTAATTTCTTCAGCTGATGGACATTTTTCATCTACAGTAATAGGAATAAATCCAAGTCCTCTAACACTTTTAGCAAGTTTATTGACCAAGTTGAGGTCCTGTTTAAAATGTTTATACCTGCCAAAGTCATTTGTTATACTCACATCTTTATAAGTCTTGATTTCTTCAAACTGTAGCACATGGTCATCTGTAGGATTTACTTGATTCTTCATTGTCGTATACTGCTTTGCTCGCCATAGTGCCACAATTTTTCCACCATAGCCTATAAAGACATAATCCCCTACTTTTACATCCCCATACCAACTACTTCCTTCTTCACCTGCTGCATAATACTTTTTCTCAATTTGTTCAGGATACTTCGTACTAAATTTACCTAAAAATAATCTCTTCATATTTCATCCCCTTATAATTCTTGATACTATTAGTATACTCTTTTTTATTACCTCATCAACTTCCACTGTGGATTATAACTTACATTGTCATACCACATTTGCAAAGGTTGTTGATGCCTTATCTCACATACTCAATAATGAGTCAGGAGAATCAGCACTAAGCCGTATGGATGCAGCCCAATATTCACCTAAAGCAAACTATGATAATGCTGCTTATAATGCAGCCAAAGAAGATGACCAATACCTTTGCACCGATGCTATTGCTACAGAAAAGTATGTCTCTTCCACCTATAACAACGACCTCCTCCAATTTGCTCTACAGAAGTTCGCGAAACTCTAAACCACATTTAAGCCGACGAACAAAACCACGCCGAAATGATTTACAAATACAAAACCGTCAACGGCATGTCATAAAATTTAAAAAGAAGCGTAGGCTATATTACACACCTATGCTTCTTTTTAAATTTGCCGTATTTATTTATCTTAGTATTTCTTCTATCTTGCACTGATGCTCCTTTGTTTTAGAATCATAACAAATGGCTACTGCTAAGATTTTCTCATATTCTTTTATCATCTTTTGTGCATATTCTTTTTCCTTAATTTGATTAATTGCCACTTCAGGCACTTCATCTTTTTTAAGTTCCACTATAAAAGCTGTATCATTCTTTCTTCTCGGATAAAAAGTAAAATCTGCATAGCCTTTGCCTGTTTTTTCTTCTCTTTCGACTCTATAACTATCCCTAGCTGAAAGGTATGCCAGTGTTAATACGCATGATAAACTGTTTTCATCGTTGTATTGTAAAATTGGTATTTCTGAATTATGGATATTATGAAGAATGTCCTCTACAGTCTTTGTATCTCCATTAACTGTTGCCTTTAACATTTTTCTAGAGTCTTTAATAATCTCTGATACATATCCGAAAGCTTTATCTTTTAATGCCTTTTCAAACTCTCGCATTAATTCTTTGTTTGGAATCTTTAAGTAACCATCATAATAAGATAAAAATCCAAGTACAATCATCGCCGAATAAATTTCTTCTCTTGTTTTAGGTTCACCTTGACCTGCTCTAAATTCTTCATCTATAATGACATCTATTTCTGCCCCCGAAACCATTTCTATAACATCATCTCTAACTTCTAAAGTATTATATTTTAGATATTGTGCCACTTCTGCCATAGCACCTGTATTAGTCCAATAGCTTTCACAATGATTATTTTGCAAAGCCTTAACTACTGAGTGTGGATTATAGATTCTATTACCTTCTACTGTAAAATAGCCATTATACCATTTCTCAAGTTCTTTAAACTGTAATTTGCTATTTTTGTGACATAACGCTAATACCTCTTCTTCTGTAAAACCAAAATATTCACTAAACTGTCTATCCTTTAAGAAGGTAAATTCATCAAACATATTGAGAGCACTCCCACTGGAATACTTTTTAATAGGCAGAACCCCTGTCATATAAGCTAATGCTACATATGGTTGGTCTTTTAAAAGATTTCTCAGGAATTCTAAGAACTCATTTTGATGTTCTTCAAATAAATTATTATTAAAAATATAATCCCACTCATCAAAGATAAAGATGAATTTATCATTAGTAGTGAGCAGCATATCACTTACAGTAAAATAGCTTTTAAATTCTACATCTGGATAACTGCTCTTAATATCATCTATTAATGTACTTCGTATTAAGTTAATAT